>NZ_JBRRES010000020.1:0-82834 GCF_056760395.1 Stenotrophomonas sp. STEN009
CAGCGGCGAGAGCCCGAACCAGGAGCGCGGCATCGCGCTGCATGCGGCACAGGGCAAGGTGAGTGCGCGTGCGCACAAGAACCAGGCGATCGTGGCGGCCAAGACGCAGGTGCGCATCGCCAGCACCGAAGCGGACGTGCAGCTGTCGGCACCGAGCAAGCACCTGCTGGCGACGGCGGCCGGGGCCTACATCCGGATCGAGGGCGACAACATCGAACTGGGCGCGCCGGGCAAGGTGGAATTCAAGGCGAGCCAGAGGGAATGGCTGGGGCCGGCGAGTGTGCCCGGTGAGGCGACGAAGAACGAAGGGAAGCTCGCCCTGTGCCCGACCAAGGCGGCAAACGCCGAGCGCACGGGTGCGGCTGTCGTGGGAGTGGGCTGATGCCATGAGCTTCTCGCATAGGCACTTTCTTGAACACCCCATTGCGATCATCAGTGAATCCACACTTGGCCTGATCCCACTCCTGGCCCGGTTCCAGTGCCACAGCCTGGAACCGTCGGGACTCGCATTGCCTGCCGGTATCTGCCCGCATCTGGTCGTGCTTGATGACGTGGATGCAGCACTGCGCCTTGCTCTGCTGGACGAGCTGGAACATCTGCATGTGGAGGGAGAGCTGCGTGGGTTGCTGGCATTGCTTGGGAGCAGTGAGTCAGGAGAACGGGTAGCGGCGCACCTGCGCTCGGTAATGCTGAGACGCAAGCCCGGCAGTACGCGCTATTGGCTCCGGCTCCACGATCCGCGTGTATTCATGCATTTTCCCCGCATCCTTGATTCCCTCCAGCTGCGTGATCTGATGGGACCCATCAGCGTATGGTGGTGGCGCGATCCCGACCTCAATCGTTGGGGAAGCATCGACCGCCCAGCGGAAGCAGGACAGCCTGGCCAGGGCTGGACAGAGCGTCAGTGGGATGCAGTCTTCAGGATAGAACTGGTGAACCGTGTTGCGCTCGATGTGGTGCGCGCCGCCCCTCAGATGGCGGCCCATCCAGATCTCCACGAGCGCGCCGACGTGGCCTTGCGAAGAGCGATCGAACTGGAAGCGCTTGTAGTGCCGGAGGACCAGCAGGCATTCGCCGTGGACCATGTGATCCATGGAGAGGTGCTGTTCGCCCACCCGGAAATGCAACGCTGCCTGCGCGACGTTCGCGAGAATGGCGCGACCTACGTCGGCGGTACCGTCGATCTGGACCTGTTCGCGCTCGCACGCGCCACGAATCCAGCAGCCCAGGCCGAACGCCCTTCCGGGCGGCACTGGTCGGAAAATGAAATCAAAGGAGTGAGAGATGTCTGACTTCAAGCCAGGTTGGTATATCGTCTCCGAACCGGATGCCGAGGGACGGACCACGCTCAAGTACTTCGCCGAGCGAGGTCTGGTCACCTGTGAGTGTTACAGCACGAGTGATGGCCGACAGATCTACCTCTGGGGTAACCGTGAGCGCCCGGCGGGACGAAAGGAGTCCTGGAAATCCACCTACAGGTTCGTCGCGACAGACCCCAATGGGCATTGGGACAACGAGAAGATTGCTACCAAGACCAACAAGGGTGCAGGCCAGGGGAAGGCGAAGGCGCTTTCCCCCTGTGAAGACCTGACCAAGCACTGCCCCGCCTGTGACCGGAAAGGCCTGCTGCTCATGCCATTGCGTTATGCAGTCGCGAGGGCGGACGTCAATGGCTGGGCGCAGGCCCCGAAGCTCGCTGGAAGTTTCGCCAGTGGTGGAAGCGCGGTGCCGCTGCCTGGAGCGCTTGCGCAATACACCCTGAGAACAATGCGCGAGGGATACCTGTATGTGTTCAACGAGCGACTGGGTGCCAAGGGGTGGAAGGGCTACCTGGTAGATGCCAAGGGCTATCTTTCCGAGTTCGACGTGCACGCGTCGCAGCCTCCGAGCCTGGAAGCACTGGATAATGCGCCATGCGGTCGCCGAGCGACATCCGAGATGGCGCGCTGCATACCCATTCCTGATGCGCACCTGCCTGGCAAGGTCGGCAACATCTGGATGGCGTTCTGCGATACGCCCTGGACCCCTGCCGTGCTGAAGGAGCACATGGACAAGCCTGCAGTGAGACAGGCGAACATGCGCGTGTTCGATGGTGCCGCGTGGTGCGAGTCCAAAGGCGCAGCAACGCAGTCGCATGCCGCGACCCTTGCCGCGAATCACGCCAGTGTTGCGGAGTTCAAGGTGGGCGGGGATCTGTTCGAGCGGATGATGCAGCCGATCAGCTTTGCCTGGCCGCTCGGGCTCAACGCCGTGCAACAGAACACGTCACCAGCGTTTGCCGACTCATTGAGTCCCTTCATCAGTGCGGTGGGGAAAGTTCCTCAGCTGCTTGAGGCCGCCAGGCAGGCCGGAAAGGATATTCCGGTCGCAATGGTTGCGCTTGAGGATCCAATAGGCATTGCGATGGATCTGAATGCCCAGATCATCCGACGGACCCATGCATGGACCAACGAACCGCTGCGCCGCTGGAAGCGGGAAAGCGCGCAGGCGATCGATGCGCTCGCCATGGCGGTGCGGCACAACGTTGTCCAGCGCACGAGCGAGACACGCTCGGCCGTGGCGGGAATTTTCGGAACATGGTTCCCCGCGCACTCCAGCGCGGTGTACCGCGGACGGAACCCGGGCGAGAAAATGGAGTACGCGGGCTACATTACCGAGGAAGAAGCTGATCGTCTCGGCACGGAAGCCTGGAATAGCGACCATATCGAACTGTTCGACAATGCCAAGAAGAAGAACTACATCGAGGTTGAGTACCCCGCAGAGCTCTCCGCATTCGAGAAGGCAACCATCGAGCCGCTCGATGCTGCGTATCTCTCGTGGATGAAGTCGGATCTTTACAGAAATCACTTCATCTACAATTTCGACAGGCGGAACATCGACAGCGGCGTGGCCTATGTCCACAAGGTGATGCTGGTCATCACCGATGCCACGGCACGCGCCAGCGTTACCCGGTTCCTGATGGATCGCCTTGGTGATGACCCTGAGAAGCCAGGCTCCGTCGAGGTGCGTGCCCTGGCAGCCAATCAGGAGGAGATCATCAAGGGGTGGGCAGCGGCTACCAAGGAGGGGGCCATGAAGAAGGATGGCGTCAGCTGGGCGGATGCGTCCGAGAAGATCTGGGGCGTGTTCAATTCCGTGCTGACCAGTGATGGCTACAAGGCGGCGATGGCTGGTGGCCCTGCGCCGGTTGGCGGAAAGTGGATGGAGGTGGCGATGAATGCCATCGCCAAGTACGCGTTCCAGATCAGCGGCCCGGTGGTCTCGAGACTGAATGGATTCGGCAACGGTGCGGTGGGCTGGGTGGCGGCAAAACTGCCCGAGCGACGCATCATCTCTCTGCTGGGGGCGCTCGCCAAGACGGAGGATCCGAACCGGCGATTGAGGTTGATCGACCTGCGCACGGAGGCGACCCGCAAGCAGGCGACCCGAATGGTGGCCTCCGCGCTGGCAAGCATTTCCGGCGGAAACGAACAGCAGTACCGCAGCGCCGTGCGCGCATCGCTTGATGGAATCCAGGATGCGCAGGGGCGGCGCTATCCGTATCAGGCCCTCATGTTCGTTGACGAGGGCGAAGCACAGCGCCTGACCCAGTTGCGGGGTGCACAGCTCGATGCGCACATTTCCCAGTCGGTGATCGTGCGGCACGAGGAGTTCGATGCGCTGCTGCAACGAAATGTCAGGCGGGTTTTCGATCTTGATTTCAAGGCCGGCGTCGTCTCGAACATCTTTACCGCCTTCAGCCTCGGGCGAGCGTGGGATGAGATGAAGAAGGCGAAGCAGGAAGAGAAGGACGTCAAGATCGTCAACTTCGCAGGTGGCGTCGCGGGATTGACTGGCGGTCTGATGGAGCTGAGCGCAGGTGTGGCGAAGAAGCACCCCTGGTGGGTTGGCACCCACGGCATCAGGTTGCGGGCACTTTCCGGACAGCTGAGCACAAGGGCGGGGCTGCTGGGAGGGCTTGGAAAGTTCCTTGGCGCCGCGGCGGGATTCATTGGCGGCACGCTGAACATCATCGACGGCTATCAGGACATCGGTCTTTCGCGAGGTTATGGCATCTGCATGATTGGCCTTGGTCTGGCCAGCATCATCGCCGCCATCCTGCTGTTCACTACCTTCGCCTTCGTCGGCTTGATCATCGGCCTGGTGGTCGCGATCATCACGTTGATTGTCGGCTACTTCAAGCCGACGAAGATACAGAAGTGGCTTGATGCCTGCTATTTCGGAAAGCACAAGAGCAAGAAATTCGAGGGTCTCCAGCAGGAGACAGAAGGCTTGAAGGCACTGAGTGAGGCGGATTGATGTACAGCGGCTGGATGCGCAGTTTCCCGACGGATCGCTTTCTCTCGGCACAGGAGAGCGCCTCGCGTTTCGATCCTCGGATCGCCGAGGATGTCGCACCTGACGAACGTGCGTCGTTGGTTCATTTCAACTCGACCTACATCGATCTGATCGACCGAAGGTTCCGCCTGCGCGGAATGGTCTCGACCACCATGGTCCTGCTGGGGACGCTGGCCCTGTTCCTGTTCGGTTTCTTCCTGCTTTTCACGCTGGTGATCCCGAACCTGGAAGGCGACTTCTGGGACTGGGTGATGTACGCCATGGTCGGCGTGTGCGTGGTCGGTGCCCCGGTGCTGTTCTGGCACACGACGCTGCGCTACGAGTTCTTCACCTATGTCTGGTATCCGACACGGTTCAACCGGCGCAACCGGACGGTCTACTTCTTCACGGGTGGGGAAGAGGGCGCTGTATCCGTCCCATGGGATGAGGCCGTGTTCTACATCGGGCAGGGGACCAGCCAGGCGTTCCTGCGCGACCTGCGCTGCAGCATCCTCGAGGATCGGGTGATCAAGCGCACCTTCGCGGTGGGCCACTACTTCGATGACGAACAGAAGATCCGCGGCATCTGGGAGTTCATTCGCCGCTACATGGAGCAGGGGCCGGCAGAGGTGGTCGATACCATCGAGGGTCGCCAGATGAATCTGTCCGTGACGCCGTCATGGCGCAACTGCTACCTGTTCGTGGTGGCCAGTCTCGGTCCCAGCCTGCTGGGCGCACGCTTCATCCTGATGCCCTTGCTGCTGCCCCTGGTGTTGTGCCGATGGCTGGTCCTTCGATCCTGCCGCGCGCCCGTGTGGCCACAGTGGGTGGAAGACGAGTGCGCAATCGATGCCAACGATCCTCTTCGGCTCGTGGAACCCGAGGTGATGGCGCAGTTCGAGCCGGATCGGCGTCCGCTCTGAGCGGGCCTCTGCGGCAGCTCCCTGCCTGCGTCAGCAGGCAGGGCTCGGGATCACATCGCCGGGCAGGCCGGATCCTTGCCGCTCACCGCCGCACAGATCCTGCGCCGGCAGTCCACGCCTTTCAGTGAGGTGGGGCTGGGGCAGCTGCGCAGCTGCGCCTGGATGTTGGATTCGGTCGAGGCGGACTTCTTGCTGGCCACGCGCTCGAACGCGGCGCGCTCGTCTTCGGCGCGTTTGCGCTGGTCTGCTTCGATCTGGGCGATCAGATCATCCATGCTCTGAGGCTGGGCCTTGGCTTTTGCCTTGGCCTTGTCCTCTTCCTTGATGATGCCGAGCAGGGTGCCGAGCAGATTTTCATCGCCCTTGCCTGCGGTACCGGCGGCGCGACTGCTGCGTTCACCCGGCTGGGCGCCCCGTGCCCGCGTCGTTGCAGCGGTGCCGGTGGTTGCGGCAGCGCCCGCAGCAGCGGTTGCCGCGTCAGCGGCAGGAGCGGGTGGGCTCCCGGTGGTGGCCGGCAGCGCCGGCTCAGTCGGAGAAGCGGGTGCATCGACGATCATCGCGGCACCTTCACCCGGTGCCACGGACGGGGCGTCCGGGTGCCCGGTCACATGGCCGGTGTCGGGTGTCAGTGAATACTCGGACGGGTCGCTGTAGTCATTACTACCGGACAGACCCCAGGCGGTCAGCCCGGCGATGACGACCACGGCACTGGCCAATGCCAGCCACAGGACCGTACGGCGTTTGCCGCTGGACGGCGCGCGTGCGGCACGTGGCGACGCGGTTGCCTGCCGGCCCTCCATGTCTGCCAGAATACGGCCCGAATTCGGGGCCTGGCCCTTTGCCTGCGCTCCCCCTGAGAGCAGACTTGGCCGATTGATTCCGCCATTATTCAAGTGCATCCAGCCCTTGGTTTGAGTCGGCAACTGCCGAAGCGAATTTGCGCATTCTTAGTGAAAGCGGTTGGGGCGTCAACCAGATCGCGTGTCAGGGAGGACCGGTGTTGCCAATCGTGGTTGCTGCCATTGCCGTCGTACTGTTGGTGGCTGGCGTGTGCTGGGTACTGTTGTTCCCCGAGACGGTCGAATCGTTGCGTCAGGCGATCGCGAAGCGTCTGGGCGGATTCCGTCGTCGGGCGGGGCAGGTCGGTGACCGGGTCGGCCACGGCGCCACCCGCGTGCGCAGTGGGGTTCGTGAAGAGGTCGGAGCCGTGCACGGCGCACTGCGGCGCCACTGGCTCATTCTGGTTGTCGCCGCAGCGTTGCTGCTGATTCCTCCAATTGTGATATTCGTCACGCGGCAGACCGTGGTGCTGGAGGATTTCAGGGGCGATGATCTGGCGGAATCGAGTTCGATGGTCGCCCAGCTGCTACGCGGGGAGCGGCTGACGCCGCCGCCGCCGCCGCCGCCGGAGGTGTTCACCACTGCCGAAGTGCGTCGTCTGCGGCCTGAAATCGTCACGGCTGATCGCAAATGGGGTCAGATCGATCCCGATCTGCAGCAGCGCGTGCTGGCCATCTATGAGGTGATGCGACGCCAGTACGGCTACGAAATGGTGCTGATCGAAGGCTATCGCAGTCCGCAGCGGCAGGCCGAACTGATGGCCGGTGGCAAGGCGACCCGGGCCGGTGCCTGGCAGAGCTGCCACCAGTATGGGCTGGGCGTGGACAGCGCACCCATCCGCGATGGCAAGCTGCAATGGGACATGGAAGATCCGTGGACCCGGCGTGGGTACTTCCTGTACGGCGAGCTGGCTGAACAGGCGGGCCTGGACTGGGGCGGAAACTGGCGGAGCATCAAGGACTATGTTCACGTGGAAATGACGGACCGCTGCCGCGCCGCTCGGGTGGCAAAGCGCGAGGAACTGTCCCGTCAAGGGTGATAACCGCACGGCGGTACTGGTATGGTTACGCCGATGGCCTGCGTCGTCGGGGGAACCGGGGGGCGATGGAACGCCGGGTCACACATGGATCAAGGAGCATGATGGATGGCACGACCGTTTATCGTCGTCGGTGACCCGCTCAGCCACGGAGGGACCGTGGTGGCGGGCACCGGACAGACCGACATCAATGGCAGGCCGGTGGCGCGCGTTGGTGATCGTGCGTTGTGCGCCGTGCACGGCGCCACCACGATTGTCAGTGGCGACGCGACAGTGCTCATCGACGGTCAGCCGGTGGCGCGCGACGGCGACCGCACCGCGTGTGGAGCGACGCTGGTCGCTTCGCAGGCCATGACCGGTCTGCGTTGACCTGCGCGGTCGACAGGAGCAGCGCATGGAGCAGGGCAACTGATGGCAGGATGGCTGGGCAAAGCAGCTTCGGTGGTGATGATCTTCGTCGCCACCTGGGGCGCGACGATTCTCTACTGGCGCAACAGCGGCACGGTACCGACCGGCATGCAGATGCTGGCCTACCTGGGCCTGCTGCCCGTCGGCCTGAGCGGTGCCGGCTTCATGCTGCGTGGCGCCGCGCGCCGTGGCGTCGATGCGGCGCTGGACAAGGCTGCGGCCAACGATGGGGAGCCGACCAAGGGCAAAGGCGAAGCCGTCGCGACGAAGGTGATGCTGCCGCCATCGGTGGCGTTGATTGCCGGTGGCCTCAGGCTGGGTGTGGATCTGGATGCCCAATCATGGCTGGCTGCTGCCGCTGCGCCGCCGCGTCCGACGCTCGATGGCCGCTTCCGCGACAACTACAACCTGCCGGTGCGCATGAGCGCGGCGCAGGACCTCGATGAGTTCCTGGTGCTGCAGGCCCGTCAGGACGGCATCGACACCGCAGCCCACGAACGGCGTGCGCTTGCCCTGCTGCAGCCGGTGCTGGAGGAACTGCTGGAGGCAGCATCCACGGCGCTGCCGGAAATCATGGCTTCCGAGGAAGTGGTGGTGGCCGGTCTGCGGCGTCGCGACGAACAGCGCGTGGAGAACGTACTGAGCGTCGAGCTGCTGGTGCCGGGCAGCTGGTCCGATGCGCTACGTCCGTGGGTGCAGACATGGCTGCTGGAGCAGGCGCGGATGGCAGGCATCGATGCGCGCCGCTTCGATGTCCGGGTCACCTCGCTGGACGGCGCACGCGAGGTGTGGCCGCACCTGCAACGGGTGATCGACGCACTGGATCAGGGCGAGCCACGCTGGCACCTGCTGGTGTCCGCGTCTTCTTCGATCGATGCCGCCATCGTTTCCTCATGGCAGTCCTCCGGTGTGCTGGCAACCGCACAGAATCCGGATGGCCGCGTACCGGGCGAGGGTGCCGCCGGCGTCCTGCTGGCGAGCCGGGGCGTTGCCCATGAAGGCGACGCGCGGCTGTGGCGCCCGCAACTGGTACGCGCCGAGCAGATCGAGGCGACCCGGCCGGCCGAACAGCGCCGTCAGCTGGCGACGCTCGCTGCGCAGTGGCAGCAGACGCTGGGCCTGGAGGGCGCACAGGCCCAGTTCGTGCTGCATGATGCCGATCACCGGGGCGATCTGATGGTCGATGCCGCCGCCATCACGGCGTCGCTGGCTCCCGACCTGGACTTCAGTCCGCAGAGCCTGGCGCTGGCGATCAGCGCAGGCGAACTGGGCCCGGTGCTGCCGTTGGCGCAGCTGGCACTGGCCCGCGCACAGCTTGACCGCCAGGCCGAGCCGGTGCTGTTGCTCGGCGTGGCCGACAACCAGCAGCGACTCTTCGGCCTGGTCGACCCTCTTCCTTCCCCGACGCAGGCGGCCGATGCGCCGTCGGCCCCCTGACTTCCTGGATCCCTGCATGAGTTTGAGCAATTTCAGCTACTACCTGCGCGACTACCGTCTCTGGATGGTGCTCGGCCTGGTCGGTGCCGCTGCGCTGGCCCACTACGGTGAGGCCGAAGCACGACAGATCGGCATCTGGGTGGCCATCGTGCTGGCCGGCCTGCTGGTGCTGGCGCTGCTGGTCTGGATCGTGAAGCGGATCCTGGCCCGTCGCGCGGCCAAGCGCGTGGAGGCGATGGTCAAGGATGAGGCGGACAAGGCGGTAGCCACCGCTCAACCCGCCCAGCGTGCCGATACCGAGGCGCTGCGCACGCGCATGATGGACGCGGTCAAGCAGATCAAGTCCTCGCGGATGGGCGTGCTGAAGGGCAACGCCGCGCTGTACGAGCTGCCGTGGTACGTGATCATCGGCAATCCGGCTGCGGGCAAGAGTACGGCCATCCTCAATTCCGGCCTGCAGTTCCCGTTCGAGGACAACCGCGGCAACGTGGTGCAGGGCATCGGTGGTACCCGCAACTGCGACTGGTACTTCACCACCAACGGTATCGTGCTCGACACCGCTGGCCGCTACTCGGTCAGCGTCGAGGACCGCATGGAGTGGCTGACCTTCCTCGGCCTGCTGAAGAAGAACCGCCCGCGCGCACCGATCAACGGCGTGATCATCGCCGCCAGCCTGGCCGAGCTGTCCGGCAGCAAGCCGGAGTTCGCGATCGAGCTGGCCAAGAACCTGCGCCAGCGCGTGCAGGAAATCACCGAGCGGCTGGAAGTGTTCGCGCCGGTGTATGTGCTGTTCACCAAGGCCGACCTCATCGCCGGTTTCAGCGAGTTCTTCCGCAACCTCGATCCCGGCGAGCGCGAGCATGTGTGGGGTGCGACGCTGCCGTTCGACGTGCATCAGCAGGGCGACGCGCTGGCGGCATTCGACAGCCATTTCGACGAGCTGGCCGAAGGCATCAAGGAAATGAGCCTGACCCACATGGCGATGCAGCGTGGCCGTGAAGTCTCGCCTGGGCTGCTGTCGTTGCCGCTGGAGTTCGTCGGCATCAAGCCGGCGCTGCGCACCTTCATCGCTACGCTGTTCGAGGACAACCCCTACCAGTTCAAGCCGGTGTTCCGTGGCTTTTACTTCTCCAGCGCACTGCAGGAAGGCCGTTCGGTGCATCACGCGTCTGAGCGCGTCGGCCGCCAGTTCAACCTGGAGCGCGGGTCCAATGTCGACGAGGCGCCGACCGGCCATACCGCGTTCTTCCTCAAGGACCTGTTCCGCAAGGTGATCTTCGCCGACAAGGAACTGGTCCGGCAGTATTCCAGCCCGCACCAGAACCGGCTGCGCTATGGCGTGTTCCTGGGCGCGGTGGGTGTGCTGGCGCTCGCGCTGGGCCTGTGGACCTGGTCGTACACCACCAATGCCCAGCTGGTGGCCAATGCCACCAAGGATCTGGATCAGGCCGTGCGCGTGCAGAAGGACCGCATGGACCTGAAGTCGCGTATCGATGCCTTGCTTCTGCTGCAGGATCGCATGGAGCAGCTGGACCGTTATGGCAAGGAAGGCGGCATCACCACCCATCTGGGCCTGTACCAGGGCACCGCGATCCGCGAGAAGCTGCTGCGTGAGTACAACCACGGCATGCAGCAGGTGATGCTGGCGCCGACCGTCTCCAATCTGGAGAACTATCTCGGCCAGGTGGTCGCCGAGCGCGACAAGCTTGGCCAGGGCAGCAGCGCTGCCGCCGAGAGCGAGGTGCTGTATCAGAACGCATCGCCGACCAGTACCAACGATGCGTACAACGCACTGAAGACCTACCTGATGCTGGGTAACCCGAAGTACGTCGAAGGTGCTCACCTGTCGCAGCAGCTGACCCTGTTCTGGCGCACCTGGCTGGAGGCCAACCGCGGCCAGATGAGCCGTGAGGAGATGGTGCGCGCGGCCGAGAAGCTGATGACCTTCTACGTGGCGCAGGCGGGCCAGCCCAGCTGGCCGCAGATACAGAACAAGGTCACGCTGGTGTCCGACACGCGCCAGGCGCTGGGGCAGGTGATGAAGGGGCAGCCGGCGATGGAGCGCGTGTACGCGCAGATCAAGGCGCGTGCCGGCGCCCGCTTCGGAACCACCACCGTCGACAGCCTGGTGGGTGTGGAGCGCAACGGGCGCCTGATCAACGGCAGCTATGCGATTTCCGGTGCGTTCACGCGCAAGGCGTGGGAAGAGTACGTAAAGGATGCGATCAAGGAAGCAGCCAATACCCAGCTGAGCACCACCGACTGGGTGCTGGGTACCACCGAGCAGAGCGATCTGTCGCTGGCCGGCAGCCCCGAGCATGTCTCGCGCGAGCTGGTGACCCTGTACAAGAACGACTACGCGCGCGAGTGGAGCAAGTTCGTGCAGGGCCTGAGCGTGGCCGAGTTCAGTACGTTCGACGAGGCGGTGGCCCGCATCAACAAGCTGGGTGATCCCGGCAACTCGCCGCTCCGTGTTCTGCTGGAGCGCATCAACGAGGAGACGGTATGGGACAACCCGCCGGCGCAGGCGCGTTCGAGCAAGGCGCGCAAGGGCTTCGTGGCCTGGTTCCAGCGCACCATCCTGCGCAAGGACCCGGCAGCGACGGCCGCCGCGCAGCCGGTGGGTCCGATCGGCAAGGCGTTCGAAGGCATCGCGCGGCTCACCAGTGAGCGCGGCGATCAGCCGGCAGTGATCACGGCCTACTTCGAGACACTGGGCAAACTGCGTGCGCGCCTGAATGCCATCAAGAGCCAGGGCGAAATCGGCGTGGGCACCCGCAAGCTGATGCAGGACACCTTCAGCAATGAAGGCTCCGAACTGAGCGCGGGCCTGGCGCTGGTCGACGAGCAGGTACTGACCGGGCTGGACGAGAAGCAGCGTGAAGCCCTGCGCCCGCTGCTGCTGCGCCCGTTGACCCAGACCTTCAGCGCCCTGATCCCGCCGACCGAAGATGAGGTCAACAAGACCTGGAAGGCGCAGGTCTATGACCCGTTCAAGGCACGCATCGGGCAGCAGTACCCGTTCAACCTCAACTCGGATGTGGATGCCGCACCGAGCGACATCGCCGGCATCTTCGGTGCCAGTGGCAGCATTGCCGCCTTCAACAAGGACGCGCTCGGCACGCTGGTGATCCAGCGCGGTCCGCTGCTGGAGACCCGCCGCTGGGCAGGACAGGGTGTGAACCTGTCGGCTGAGCTGGTTGCCAACTATGGCAACTGGGTGAGCGGCTCTGCCGCCGGCGCGGCGCAGGACACCACGATCTTCGAGATCCTGCCGTCGCCGGCTGCCGGCGCGCTGGAGTACAGCATCGAGATCGATGGCCAGGTGCTTCGTTATCGCAATACCCCGCCGCAGTGGACCACCATGCAGTACCCGAACGCGGGTCAGGTGCCGGGCGTGAAGATCACGGCGGTGACCGGCGATGGTCGTACCGTGGAGGTATTCAGTGCACCGGGCGCGAACGGCTTCAACCGCCTGATGGCCGAAGGCGAATACGAGCGCCTGGATGATTCCAGCCGTATCACCTGGAACGGCAATGGTGTGGCCGTGACGGTGGAAATGCGCATCGTCCGCCGGGCCGGCAGCGGCAGCGAGGGTGGTGGCGACTGGCAGCGCGGCCTGCAGCTTCCCGAGCGGGTGGCCGGTGGTACCCCTGCCGCGCCCGCGCCGGCGGCCACCGCGCCTGCTGCGGCGCAGACCACGGGAGGTGCGCAATGAGCCGCGTCGTCAGTGCCGGAGTTTCGTACTTCGGCAAGGTGCCCTCGCGCGGTGATTTCGTCCGTGCGGCCGACAATCACCAGCTGCTGGGCTGGCTGGACCGGTGGGCAGGCGAGAGCCTGGAACTGCTGAGCCAGAGCCCGGACTGGAAGCAGCGCTACGACGAGGCACCGGAGATCCACTACGCTTTCCTGGGTTCTCGCAGCAAGATGGTGCTGTGCGGGCACTTCCTGGCTAGCCGCGATTCCTCCGAACGCCGCTTCCCGCTGCTGTCCGCGCTGCGCCTGGATGCGCCGGAACCGTTGCCGTTCATCGGCCGCAGCCCGCTGGCGATGTCCAACGCCTGGTCCGGACTGGCCCGCCTGGCACGCCAGGCCTACCAGGAAAGCGACGCGGCGCAGGCGCTGGCGCAGCTGGCGGACGCACGTTTCAGCATCAGCACCGATCCCGGTGACTACAACGGCAGCTTCCAGGACTTCCTGGAGAGCACCTCGGTGGCAGACCTCGAGTCGCGCCTGCGCGATTCCGGTCACGGCGAGGTGGCGCTGCGACAGGTGCTGCCGGCACTGGGCCTGCTGCTGCAGCCGGTGCTCAGCGGGGGCGATGTCAACATCGACAAGGCGCTGGTGTTTCCGCTGGTCCGTGACCCGGCCTATCGCCCACTGGTGGCGGCATTCTGGCTGGATCTGCTGTCCAGCTTCGTCTCCCGCGGCGATTTCGAACTGGCGGTGCTGATCCGCAACGACGCTGCGCCGAGCATGATCGTCGGTTTCAACGGCGCCGACCGCCAGGTGCTGCGTGCGGTGCTGGACCCGGCGGAAGCCGGCGACTTCCTGATCCGGATCCAGCATTCGGAATGGGTGGACGACTATCTGCGCGGCGATTACAACCTCAACCGCTTCGGCAGCTTCCTCGACCGTGACGATCTGGCCCTGGCCACCGCACGCAAGCTGTTCGGCGAGACTTTCTTGGGAACCTGATGATGCGCTTGTGCAACCCTCTCTCCCTTGCGTTGCCGCTGCTGCTCGCAGCCGTGCCGCTGGCCGCGCAGAACGCGCCTGCTGCGGCACAGGCTGCCACCGAACGACCGGTGGTGATCGAAGGCGTGGTGCCTGACCAGGCGACCAAGGCCAAGCTGCTGAACAATCTGCGTGCCGTGTATGGCGCCGAGCGCGTGGTCGACCGCATCCAGGTCGAGACGATCGCGACCCCGCCGAACTGGGGCGATTACGTGGCGGGCATGATCAATCCCGGCTTGAAGCGGGTGTCGCCCGGCAAGCTGGAAGTGAACGGACAGGCAGTGCGGATCACCGGTGAGGTCGGCAACGAAGCGCTGCGGCAGCAGGTGGCCAGCGACCTGAGTCTGGCCAGCAATACCAGTTACACCGTGACCAACGCGCTGAAGGTCGGCTCGCAGCAGAACGTGCTGGACCAGACGCTGGCCAACCGCATCATCGAATTCCAGAGTGGCAGTGCGCGTCTGACCCCGTTTGGCATGAGCATCCTCGACGAGATGGTCGCCAAGATGGCGCAGATGCCGGACAGCCGTTTCCTGATCATCGGCCATACCGACAATGTCGGGCAGCGCGAATCGAACCTGGCGCTCAGCCACGCGCGTGCGCTGTCGGTGAAGAACTACATGGTGTCCAAGGGCATTCCGGGCAGCCACATGGATGTCGTCGGCAAGGGACCGGACGAGCCGGTGGCGGACAACACCAGCAACGATGGCCGCGCACGCAATCGGCGCATCGAGTTCAAGATCCAGTAAACATGACGGGGATCGGGCCAGACCCGATCCCCGCATGAGCGGGATCCGCAGGCAGATCAGTCTTCTGGATTGACGTCCAGCATCTCTTCCATCTGTTCCAGCGTGCCGTGGTCCTTGATGACGCGCTTGAGCCAGACATGCAGCGGCATCTCGCCCCAGCGTGCGGCCTTCTCGGCGAGATAGGCCACGGGGCTGTGCGGTTCGGTCCGACGGAAGAACTCAGCGACCTGGCGCAGCTGCTGCAGCGCTTCCTTGCGCGAGCCGGGTGCACCCGCAGGGCCACGCGGTGCTGTTACCGGGGCCGCTTCGGACGGGGGCGCCTCATGGCCGAACGATGCATCTTCAAAATCGTCGGAGGAGGCTTCGGTTTCACCATCGAGCAACACCCCGGCTTCGCGTGCGAAACGCAGCACGGTGCGCTGCAGGTGTTCAAGCTGCTCACGCACCGCGCTGAAGCTTGGGCCATCCAGCCCCAGGCGGTTGTCGACCGCGGCCTGCAGTTCGGCCAGGGCCTGGCTGCAGTCGGGCAGGTCGTCGGCCAGCTGCCGGTAGAACCCGTGCTGGGTATCGCGGCGGGCGGCAGTGAGAATGTCCAGGCCAGGGCGGCCGTCATCCTCTTCGCCGCTGTTGGCACGGGCATGGGCATGCTCGAAGTCGGCGAGGCTGAAACGCCCCTGCGGCGCGACGGCAATCGGCACGGAGCGCAGCCATTGCAGCGAGTTGGTCAGCAACCAGCTCAGGTTGCCGATGCGCTCTTCAAAATCGCCGTCAGGTGCCTGCGGATGCACGTCATCCCAGTAGCGGTCGCACAGGCCGGCGGTGAGCCGGTAGCCAGCGGCGAGGCCCTGGAATCCTTCCAGCTGGGTGGCGGCTTCGCTGAGCCAGCCTGCCAGCCGCAGGTCCTTGGTCCGGGTCTGCAGCAGGTCGGTGGCATCGCGCAGCACGCTGCTCCAGTCAGCGTACTTGATGTCGGTCTGCCACGCCCCCTGGTCCAGGGTCGGGTCGTCGGCACGACGGTTTTCGATGATCCGATCGAATTCAGCCGAGAACGACAGGTCTTCACCGGTCGGGGCGTGTTCCGAAATCGGGGCCAGCAGGGCTTCCTGATCCAGCATGGCGGGTCTCGTTGGGGACTGTGGGCGATTCTAGCCCGCCGATGTGAACGCGGTCGCGGGATTGGTCCGTCCAGGCATGCCTGAATACGGAATGCCGTCAGTTATGTGACGAACAACCCACTTCTACGGTGGTCGAGGCGTCGTGATTTTGACGAACACCGCAATCTGGTAGATTTGATGGCTGGAATCCGACGCCGCCGGGTAGGTGCAGGCGTCTTCACACTGGAATTGGCATGGATCAGCTGAACTACGTGATGACCCAGGTTGCCGGGCTCGGTGACGCGCAACGCCTGTATCGACTCCGGTCCGATGCACTGGAAGGGTGCACGGTGGAGCGGTGGCGTGGCGGTGATGCGCTCGGCCAACATGCCTGGACCGATGTCGATGTACTCGCCACGCGCGCTGATATCGCGCTGGATGCCCTGCCGGGCACGCGTGCGACACTGGTTGCGCAGATGGCCGATGGTGGTCAATGGCAGCGCAGCGGCCTGATCGCGGACGCTTCCTGCCTGGGCGGCGACGGTGGCCTGGTGCGCTACCGGCTGCAGCTGGTGTCGTGGACGTGGTGGCTGCAGCATGCGCGGCACAGCCGCGTGTTCCAGGAACAGAGCGTGCGTGCGATCGTCGATGCCGTACTGGCAGGGCACGCTGGCATCGCTCGCTGGCGCTGGGCCGAGGGCGTCGACGCCTTCCTTGGCCAGCGCGTGCGCAGCTACTGCGTGCAGTACCGCGAGAGTGACCTGGATTTCCTGCAGCGTGTGCTCGCCGAAGAAGGCCTGGGCTGGCGTCTGTACGCCGATGAGGAAGCGCCCTGCGGCAATGGCATGGAGATCTTCGCCGACAGCGTCGCGCTGCCGGAAGATGCCACCAGCGCGGCTGCAGGCGTGCGGTTCCATCGCAGTGACGCCACCGAATCCAGTGACAGCGTGCAGGCCATCGGCCTGCGTCGGCGCCTGGCCAGTACCTCGATCAGCCTGCAGAGCGATGATTACCGCCAGGTACGCGCACTGGTGGCACAGTCGCCGATGGAGGGCGGAGGTGGCCAATCGTCGCGCGAAGACTACGATGCGGTAGGTGCCTACGCCTTCAGCGACAGTACCGCCGGTGCGCGCCAGGCCCGCCTGCAGGCGCAGGCGCGCGAATCCCACAGCCGTGGCTGGCAGGGGTCGGGTACGGTTCGCGGCTTCCAGTCCGGACAATGGCTGCGGCTGCAGCAGGCCCCCGGTGCGACACCGCCTGAGCTGCTGCTGGTGGCCGTCGAACATGCCGGCATCAACAATCTCCCTACCGATCTGCGACGAAGCCTCGATGACGCGCTGGGCGTGGCGCCGATCGATCCGGCCGACGCTGCGCTCTGGCAGCAGGCCGAAGCAACCGGGTATGGCAACCGTTTCGACGCGGTGGATCGCACCCTGCCGTGGCGCCCGCTGCTGCAGGACGGTAGTGGCGCACGGCTGAATCCGCGCCCGACCGTGCCGGGTTACCAGACCGCTGTCGTGGTTGCCGGCGACGGAGGCGCCAGCAAGGACCTGCACGCAGACAGCCATGGCCGCGTGCGCGTGCGTTTCCACTTCCAGGAAGGCGAGGGCGGCGGAGCCAACGACAGCGCATGGTTGCGCGTGGCACAGCGCTATGCCGGACCCGGCGTGGGCAGCCAGTTCCTGCCGCGCATCGGCCAGGAAGTGCTGGTGGGCTTCCTCGACGGCGATATCGATCGGCCACTGGTGCTGGGCACCCTGTACAACGGACGTGGCGAGGCGGGCGTGGCACCGACGCCAGCCGGCGGAAGCGGCCAGAGCGACGTATCGCTGTATGGCCAGGCTGCAGACATGCGCGGCAGCGCGCAGGCCAACCTCAGTGGCGGCCAGGCGCCGGCCTGGCATGCTGCCGGCATGGGGGACCAGGCGCATCGGCAGGGCGGTGCGCTGTGGGGTATCCGCTCGCGCGAGTGGGAAGGCGGGCAGGGCGCCAACCATCTCCTGTTCGATGACTCGAACCAGCAACTGCGCGCGCAGCTGGCCAGCAGCCAGCAGGTGTCACAACTGACCCTGGGGCACCTGCGTCACCAGGCAGACAATTATGTCGGCAGCCTGCGTGGCACCGGTTTTGAACTGCGCAGCGACGCGTGGGGCGCGGTGCGCGCCACGGCCGGTGCCTGGTTCACGGCGTACGGGCATCGGTCGACGGCACCTGCGGGCGAGGCAATGCAGCCCGCTGCCTTGCTCACGCAGTTGCAGGCATTGGGCGAACGCTTCACCCAGGCCGCGCGTACGCACCTGACCAGCCCGTTGGCGATGCAGGAGGGCGCGCGCGCGCCAAAGCGCTCGGAGCTGGTTCCCGATCAGTCGCCGGTTCCCGCGCTGCTGGCGAGCGTACGCACCACCACGGGCGGTGATGGATTCGATATCGGCAAGAGTGGTGCGACCGAGCGCAAGTCGGATGCTGGGCAGGATCGCGTGCCGCATTCGGGTGATCCACTGCTTGGACTGGCCGCACCGCAGGGACTGGTGCAGGTGGCAGGCCAGGGAGTGCACTGGGGGAGCGGTGAAGGCCTGCTGTTGGCCAGTGGCGGTCATAGCGACACGGTTACCATGGGGCAGACCCGTCTGCATGCGGGGCAGGCGATCGGCGTGCTTGCGTCCGTGGTTGAGGGCGCAGCGGCCGCACCCACCGCGCTTGACGTCGTGGCCGGCACTGAAATGCTCGATATCCAGTCCCAGGCGGATGGGGTGCGCGTGCAGTCGCGTGGCGCTCTGCGCGGGGCCAGCGCGCAGGCGCCGGTGGAACTCGCCGCGGCCAATACGATCCACGTGGCGACGTCCGGGGGGGCCAGCCTGACCATTGCCGGTGGCAACATCACCATCGCCTGTCCGGGCACGATCAAGGTGCATGCGGGCAGCAAGTCATTCGTCGGCCCGGCGCAGCAGGGCTATCCGCTTCCCCAGTTCCCGCGCAGCAGCTGTAAGAGCTGCATTCTCGACGCCATGCGCCAGGGCACGCCGGGAGTGCTGGTGTGAATCGTTACGCCGTGATCGACAGCGCGCAGCGGTCGCACTTCCATGAGCGGCTGGAGCGTCTTGGCGCGCGCTACCGCTCGCTGTTCGAAGGCACGGCCGAGGCCGGCCTGCTGGATATTGCTCCCTTGCTGGTGGCTTGGACGGACAGGGACCTGCACGCGCAGCTGGATGCGGAGATCCGGCAGATGGGAGCGCAAAGGCCGGGCGTGACCCTGCTGTGGAGTGCACTGGAACTGGACGATCTCGCAAAGCGGTTGCGTGCTTTCCATCTGGTGAAGGTGCCCGAGAAGGGCGGTCGTGAGATGCTGTTGCGCTGGTACGACACCCGTATCCTGCCTGCACTGCTGGATCTGTTGTTGCCTGCGCAGCGTGCCGCCCTGCTGGAGGGCGTGCAGCGCCTGCAGTACTTCGACCGCTACGGCGATCTGCAGGAATGGCCGCTGGCCGAGATGCTGGCCGGAATGGATGATGCCGGCCTGCCTGCGCTTCCGCCATTGCGCCTGGACGAAGACCAGTACACGCGTCTGCTGGACGCGTGCGAGCCGGATGTGGCCATTGCCCAGCTTCGCAGGGTCATCCCCGATGAGATCAAGCGGGTGCCGTATCGATCGCTGTACCCGTTCGTCGTCGACCTTATGCAGGATACGATCGCCCACGGTGTGAACCAGGTGGACGATCACGTGCAGTACCTGTTGCTGGCGTTGTACACCTCCGGGGCGTGCCGCGGCCATCCTGCCGTGCAGGCGCGTTTCGCGCAGCCTGCCGGGAGCTGTGAGGTGCCGTTCGCGGACTGGGCATCAGCGCTGCCGGAAGATGTCTGGACGACGGGCGTCCCGCTGTGGGACCACACCGCCTCGCCTTTGCAGGCCGAGCCTGCACCCTCGTGGACGTGAAGGAAGAATCATGCGTTTGATGCGGACCCATCTGCTGGCGGCCCTGGCGTTGCTGCTCCTGTTGCCGGCATTGGCGGCCTGCAAGGGACGGACGGCCTCCACGCCGGTGGCCGTGCTCGGCTACAACCATACGGATGCATACATTGCGCAGTTCCTCGTGAATGGCGGCAGTGGCGGGTCGGCCGATTCCCACTCGGAAGGCGGAACTGTCTGCTGCGTCGTGCTGCCTGATCGATGGACGCCGGACATGAAGGTGGAGATCGAATGGACCACGGATCTCGAAACGTTCCAGAAGAAGACCGTTGCGATTCCGAAGTACAACCAGCTCGGAAACCTGGCCGTCCATTTCCTGCGCAATGGCGAGATCAAGGTCTTCGTCACCAATCTTGTGCTCGGTCATCCCGACTATCCATTGACCGGCCCCGAGGCGCCGTTGCGCGAAGGCGAGAATCCAGTCTGGGAGCACCTTCGGCGCCCGCTTGAAAAGTGATCACGGGGCCCGGTCGCTCACCGGGCATCCGATCCGAATGCTTGGCGTGGGTGACAAGGACAACGATCCCGGCGGGGACCAGCAGCGAATCCAGGAGACAAGGACATGAGTGGACGCACGGCAACCGGCGCGCAACCAATGCCGGCAGATGGACGCAGAGCGCTGAGCGGCGCCGAAGCGCAGCAGCGGGCGCGGGCCATGGCGTGCATGCGCGAGAAGGGCTCCGAATGCCAGGGCCAGGTGCACGTAGGCATCTACTTCGACGGCACCGGCAACAACCGCGAGTGGGAAGGGACCTTTGTAACCGGCAAGACGCGCTCCCCCAAGACCCAGCTGGCCCGCAACGGTCACAGCAATGTGGCGCGCCTGTACGACGCCGCCCTGAAGGAGCGTGGCAACGGCTTCTTCAGCATCTACGTTCCCGGCGTCGGCACGCCATTCGCCGACGTCGGCGATACCAACCAGGATGGTGACACGCTGGGAGGCGGCGCCGCGCGTTATGGTGCGGATCGCATCCACTGGGCCATCCTGCAGGTCATCAATTCGGTACATCAGTACCTGAACGGTGGTGACCTGATCCAGCCCAACGAAGCCAAAGTACTGGTCGCCTCAATGAGCGAGACGCGGCTGCTGGAAGGCATGACGCGACGCGCGATGCTCACGGCGATCGCGCAGCGGTTGGAGCGCGTGGTCAAGGGGCACCAGCGCCGCGTCAAGTCGGTGCACGTTTCCGTCTTCGGCTTCTCGCGTGGCGCGGCACAGGCGCGGGCGTTCGTGCACCGGCTGTATGAGACGGCAGAAGCCTGGGGCAGCGGTTGCGGCTACAACATTGCCGGCATTCCGCTCTACCTGAACTTCATGGGCATCTTCGATACCGTTGCGTCGGTCGGCGTTGCTGCGATGAGCCGCGTCTCGAAGGGCAAGTGGGACTGGGCCGCCGGTGACATGATGAGCATTCACCCCGAAGCGCGCCAGAGCGTGCATTTCGCCGCCCTGCACGAGCAGCGGATCAATTTCCCGCTGGACCTGGCGACCAGCGGGAAGGAGGTGCTTTACCCGGGCATGCACTCGGATGTCGGTGGCGGCTACTCGCCCGGCGGCCAGGGCAAGGACTTCGTTTCCGGTGCCGCGAACGGTACCGCCAAGCTTGCGCAGATTCCGTTGATCGACATGCATCATGAGGCCGTCAAGGCAGGCGTGATAATGAAAACGATCGAGGAACTGGGGGCGCAGCCAGTGCTCGCCATGCATTTCGGCTGCCATCCACAGCTGATCCGCGATTACAACGCCTGGCTGACCGGTCACGGTGTCCCCGGAGGCGCGCACACGCAGCAGATTGCAGGACATTGCCGGCAGTACGTTGCCTGGAAGGGCAAGCGGCTGCCGAATGGTCCACAGAGCGTGCTGCAACAGCCGTTCTTCAAGCAGTCCGATGCCGAGGATCAGGTGGATCTGGCCAATGCGCAGCGCGATTTCGCAAATCTGGTTGGAAAGCTGCGCAGGGGCAAGGAGGAGATGGCGGCCTACCGCAGGCAGCTGGACGAAAGCCAGAAACGCATGGAGGCGGGTCGCAAGATCGGGCGTCCGGTATTTGAACCTACGCCACGGGCCTCCCAGGCGGCTTACGACTACGCAAAAATCCCGGCCGAGACCAGCACTCTGCTTAACCTTGTGCTGGACGGTGTGCCGGTACCCGATGTGAGTACGGTGCTGTTTGACAACTACATGCATGACTCGCTGGCCGGCTTCTACATCGGGAAGTGGACGGAGCTGAATATTCCTGCCGTCAATACCTACGGCTACCTCCGCTATCGCGAGGTCTTCAGTGTGGCCGGCAGGAGGGCTCAGGAGTGCCGGGATCCGGCTACGCTGCCGCCAGCGAACATCCCCACCATCGGCGGCGCGTTCCAGCAGCTGGGCTCGGCAATGGGCGGGTGAGGCGATGCAGCGTCTGGAATGCCCGTTGCGCTTATGCGCCAATCGGGCGCTTCACCTCTGGGAGGCTGGGAGCCATGCATCAGAGCAGGTCAGTGAATCGTCAGCGCCCCGCTGCGCTGCGTCAGCTGCTCCTGGCCAGCCTTGTGCTGCCGCTGGTGGCATGCCGGCAAACCACCTCACAGGATATCGAGCAGGCAGACACCGCCGGCCGCGCGCAGGCCTCCATCGAGGCAAAGGCAGACGCCCATGCCGCGAAGGCGGAGCCGCCGTTGCCGGGTGATCCGGACAGCACTGAAACGCTTTTCGACGGATTGCTGGATTGCCAGCCGAAGGGCTGGTACCTCAGCACTGAATCAGGCCAGCCCGCGAATCCATACCTGGCCCTGCACGCGCCCGAACCCTGCGAACGCGATGAGGAGTTCGGGATGGCGCACTTCTGCGTCAACGCCGATTTCCATGGCCTGCCGGTCTACAGGGTCGTTGCCCATCTGGGAACCGCACCCACACCCATCGGCATCATGATCGATCTGCCACTGGACCAGGCGCGTGCGCGAATCCGCATGGCGCTGGGGTCTGAGTTTGCCGATGACGCGCGCAGCCGGCGCGGCGAAAGGCCGGTGCTGGGTCCCCAGGGCGGCAACGCACAGAAGTCGCAGTTGATGTGTGCGCCCGATTGGGCCTGATCAAGAAGGGAAGGCGATGGCCCGAACAAGCCAAAGGTTGAGGCTACGTCGGTGGTTCGCGCGCTTCTTGTCGAAGGCCTGGAACGGAGAAATGGTGGAGATCAACACCGGTGTCTGGCGTGGACTGCAGCCTGTGCTGCTGCTCGGCCTTCTGCTCTCGGTCGCCGCTTGCACCGGGAAGCCGAATTCATCGCAGAACCCAGCTGCAGGTGTGCCGCCAATGGGGGCGGCCACCAAGACGAAGGAAGTGCCTGCATCTACAGCGCGAAGCGCACGATATGCCGGCGTCAGGATGCTCTCACCTCATTCCGGCTGCGCGTACGAGTACAGCCCGGTGGACTTCTGTGATGCGCAGCATCGCGCGCAGATCGACCAGGCGATCCTTACCCAGGTGCCGAACTTCAACCGGCATTACATCCTGGCCCAGTTGGATGAGCGCAAGGAGTACTTCCAGCGCTCCATCGTGCTGATCGACAGCCGCGACGGCACCGTGTATCCGTTGCCCATTGATGCGTTCTCGGGCCCGCTGGTGGGCAAGGAGGGCGCGCGTACCTATGGCACGGTGGAGACATCCGCTGAGAGCGACACGTTCTGCGTGAGCGGCGCACTGCTCGTCTACCGGGCATTCGAAGAGGGCCGCTTCTGCTTCGGATTCGATGGTGTCAGATTCACCGGCCACACCACGCAGTACATGCAGTAGCGGCCGCCTTCACCCGCGAGCGCCGGCCCGGCTGAACGAGCCGGGCTGTCCGACGTGGCGGGCGTCGCACCTTCATGGCATCCTCACGAAACTGATTGGCCACCGGCCATCGACGGATGAACGACATGCAGAAGTGGATCGGACGCACCGCCGGCGGGCTTGCGGTGGCGCTGTGCCTGGCGGCGCCGCTGGCACAGGCCGCCGAACCAGCCTTTGGTGGCTGGCGCAACCTGGACTCCCGCGATGGTGCCGAGCCCGCCTTGCGCGACATCCCGTTCGCACTGCTGCCGACGCCGGTCGCACGCGATGCGCGCTTCTCGGTGTATGACCGCGAGAGCAAGCGGCTGGTGTGCTGCCTGCAGGTGGCCAGTGCCGAGCTGGATGACACCGCACTGCGCAAGGTCTATCAATTGCCAGAGCAGTGGGTGACCGACCTGCGCAACGGCCGCAGCACGGCCCGCCCCTGGCCGACGCGGGTGTACGAAATGCGCCGCGTTGGCGAACTGGTCGACTACGGGTTCAGCGATGCGCCGGAGGCCTACAGCGATCTGGGCGGCCTGCTGCTTCCGGCCGACGCACGCCTGCTGCCCGATGGCAGCGTGCAGGCAGGGGCGACCTACCGCCTGCAGTTCCGCAGCACGCCGCTGGGCGATGACAGCAGCGCGCTGGACCGCTTCACCCTGCAACCGGCACAAGACACAGGCAAGCCGGTGATCGTCGAAGTGTCCTACGGAACCTATTGATCCGGAACGTTAATCCGGCGTGACGGCGGTCGCGTGCGCCGCCGTTTTCCATCTGCTACCGTCGCCCTACAGGGGAAGGACCTGCCCGCCGCGTCGCGGAGGGCAGCAACGGTAGGAACGCCATGGAAGCGATTCGCAACCTCATGGTGCAGGCAGCGGGTCTTGATGCCGGCAGCCGCCTGTATCGGTTGGATCTCCCCGGCATGCCGGCGGTCGTTGTCGACCGTTGGCGCGGGCGTGATGCCCTGTCGCAGGGGCGGCAGCTGCAGGTCGACATACTCGCACTGGACGCATCGCTGCCACTGGCTGACTGGCCGGGGCGGCCCGCATGCCTGCATGTGCACCTGGCCGATGGCCAGGATTGGCCGCGTCACGGCGTGATCGCCGATGCGCAGTGCGTGGGCGCTGACGGTGGACTGGTGCGCTATCGCATCACGCTGCGTGACTGGACCTGGTGGCTCGACCAGGCCCGCTGCAGCCGCGTGTTCCAGGAACAGAGCGTGCGCGAGATCGTGGACGCGGTGTTCCAGATGCACCCGCAACATGCGCATTGGCGCTGGAGCGATGAGGTCGACGGGATGCTGGCCGCATCCCGGCCGCGCAGCTATTGCGTGCAGTACCGCGAGACCGACCTGGCCTTCGTGCAGCGTTTGCTGGCCGAAGAAGGGCTGGGCTGGTGCGTGCAGGATACCGGGGAGGCGACGGCCGGCCACGGCGTGCTGCTGTTCGCCGATTCGACCCTCCTGCCGGAAGCCGCTGCGTCGCAGTCGGCGGGAGGGATCCGCTTCCATCGCGCCGATGGCACCGAACAGAGTGACGGCGTGCAGCAGCTTGGCCTGCAACGGCGGCTGCAGAGCACGCACGTGCAGCTGCACAGCAGCGACTACCGCAGTGCGCGCTCGCTGGCCGGCCAGTTGCCGGTGCAGGGCAGCGGGCAGGCGCGACGCGAGGATTACGACCCGGTTGGCGCGCATGCCTTTGCCGACGCGACCGAGCTGCAGCACCACGCTCGGCTGGTCGCCGAGGCACTGGAGGCGCAGGCACTGCAGTGGCACGGCCGTGGCAGCGTGCGCAGCGGCGATGCCGGCCAGGTCTGGTCATTGAGCGGAACGCCGGGGCCGGTGCCGACCGAACTGTTGCTGGTGGACGTCGAGCACGCCGGGGTCAACAACCTGCCGGTGGATCTGCGCCAGGCGCTGGCAGCGATGGACGATGCCGCCGCCACCGCGGACACGCTGCAGGTGGCTGCCCAGACGCAGGGCTACGCACAGACATTCGTCGCGCTGCCCCGCGACCGGCGTTGGCGTCCAACGCTCTGGGACGGCACGGGCGCGCGACGCAATCCGCGGCCGCTGGCGCCGGGCTACCAGACAGCGGTCGTGGTGGCGGCGCAGGGCGCCGACGGCGCCGAGCTGCACGCCGATGCACTGGGACGGATCCGCGTGCGGTTCCACTTCCAGCAGGAAGAGGGCAGCACGGACAGCGCGTGGCTGCGCGTCGCGCAGCGCTATGCGGGGCCGGGCGTGGGCAGCCAGTTCCTGCCCCGCATCGGCCAGGAAGTCCTGGTGGGCTTCCTCGAGGGCGACATCGACCGGCCGCTGGTGCTGGGCGCGCTGTACAACGGGCGCGGCGAAGGCGGCATCGCGCCGACCCCGGCGGGCGCCAGCGCGGAGGCCGATACGTCCATGTACGCACAGGCGAGGGATGGCACCGGCAGTGCGCAGGCCAACCTCGGGGGCGGCCAGGCGCCTGCGTGGCACGCGGCGGCGACCGGAGAGCAGGCACACCGCAACGCCGGTGCGCTGTGGGGCGTGCAATCACGGGAGTGGCAGGGGGCCGGCTGGAACCGTCTGCTGTTCGACGACAGCGACCAGCAGCTGCGGGCCCAGCTGGCCAGCAGCCAGCAGGCTTCGGCATTGACGCTGGGACATCTGCGCCATCAGGCGGACAACCATCGAGGCAGCTTCCGCGGCAGTGGATTCGAGTTGCGCAGCGACGCCTGGGGCAGCGTGCGCGGACAAGGCGGGCTCTGGTTGAGTGCCTATGCCCGCCGCAGCGCCGAACCGGCAGGTGCGGCGGCACAGCCTGCTGCGCTGCTGCAGCAGCTGGCCACGCTGGCCCGCCGCCATGCTACGGCGGCGGGTACGCATCTGACAGTGCGGCCGGCCGCGCATGTCGGCGTGCAATCGCCGCAGCGCTCGCGTTTGGACGGTTCGCAGTCACCGCTGCCGGTGCTGCTGGCCAGCGTACGCAGCACGGTGCCCGGTAACGCGTTGCAGGAAGCGGCCGGGTCGGCGCCGGAACGCAGCGGTGATGCCGGCGAGGGCCGCGTTCCGCATACCGGCGATGCCCTGCTGGGCCTGGCTGCACCTGATGGTGCGCTGATGGTGGCCGGACAGGGGCTGCTTTGGGCGCCGGGCGAGACACTGGCACTGGGCAGCGGCCAGCACGGCGAGGCCGTGGTGATGGGGCAGGCGCGCTGGCATGGACGGCAGGCCATCGGCGTACTGGCCGCAACACTGGAGGGGGCTGATCCGGGCGAGCCGGCGCTGACCCTGGCCAGCGGCGAACAGGTGCTGGACGTCAAGGCGCAACAGGATGAGGTGCGCGTGCAGTCGCGGCAGTCGCTGCGGGGCACGAGCGCACAGGGTGCCGTGGAGGTGGCTGCGGGCCGGACGGTGCAGGTGGCCACCGCAGGCGGGGCCAGCATCACCCTCAGCGGCGGCAACATCGTGTTCAACGCACCCGGGAGGATCGCCGTGCACGCCGGACGCAAGTCGTTCCTGCCCGGCGATCGCGGCCGTTACCCGTTGCCGGTCTTCCCGCAGTCGGTCTGCAAGGAATGCCTGCTGCTGGCCGCACAGCGTGCAGCCCCGCTGACACCGAAGGGAGGCTGAGCGTGGCCAACGACTGGCAGTTCCCACCGTTCTCGCCACCGCCGTTGGAGGAGGGCACCCAGCGTTACGTTCTGCTTGATGGCGCGCAGTGCGAGCAGCCCCTGCAACTGCTGCGCGCGCTGCCCTGGGCGCCGCTGCCCCTGTTTGACGGCCTGCTGGCCGATGGCACGGATGACGCCAGCGTGTTCCTCGCGCGCCTGCCGCGTGGCCTGGAGCTTGACGGTTTCCTGCAGCGTGCGGCGTCGTACGCGCGTTCTCCGGGCCTGCTCAGCCTGATCGACACGGCATTGCCTGCGGAAGAGCTGCAGCAGCGGCTGCAGAGACGGCTGGACGCCAGCTACCCGAACGGCAAGCTGTTCCTGGCCCGCTTCTTCGACGCGCGGGTGCTGCCATGGTGGGTGCAGGTGCTGGACGCGGCGCAGTGCCGGGCCTTCCTGGCGCTGGGAGAGCGCTGGTGGTACCTGCGCCACGATCTGAAATGGGCGCACCTGGAATTGCAGGACAGCGTGCAGGATCCGCACGATCCTCCCTGGGTGCTGGAGGCGGCGCAGCGGCACGCCCTGATCGATGCCAGCTACCCCTACACGCTGATCGATCACTTCCAGCTCTCCGATCCGGAGCTGCTGGCGCGGCTTCCCCGTGCGCGCTGGTATACCTTCTTCCGACGGGTGGTGGCCACGGCCGCGGACGTCGGCATCGAGGACAGCCGACGGCTGGTGATGGTGTCGACCTGGGCGCTGCTGGCCGGCGTCGATCTTGGCGAGGATCCCGCATGGCGGCTTCGCCTGCAGGACTTCGCGGCGGGGCGGCGCAGCGCTGCCGATATCGGTGACGAAGTGTGGCCGCTTGAAGAAAGCTGGGACTGAACGGAGCGCGATCGGAATGATGGGCAACAAGTACCTGTGGTGGAGCGCGCTGGCGGTGATCGCACTGCTGCTGATGGGCGTCGGCTGCAGCCGGGCGATGGCACGCGGTAAGACGCCGATCATGTCGTTGTTCGCCTTCAACTACAGTCCGAACTACCTCGCTGACGTGCGTGTCGACGGGCAGTATCTCGGAGGGCTGGACGGGTACACCAACGGTGGTTCCGGCATGGGCCCCCGCGCGCCACGAGGCAAGGGGCCGCACAGCGTGCGCGTGCGCTGGATCGAGGCCAACCGATACGATCTGGCCACCAACCGCTATCTGGATGAAGGGCACCGCGTGCCGCGTGAAGCCGTGGTACCGCTGAAGACGCCCTATCCGCCCAACCCGGCCACCTTGCTGCTGCACTTCTATGCGGACGGCCATGTCGAGGCCGAGCTGCTGGACAAGGGCGTGAACAAGTGGGACGTACGGCGCATGCCAGTGCCGAAGGAGCACAAGGACCATGACCAGTATTGATCCGACCGCGATTCCCGGGCAGGTGGATCTTGAACCGGGCACCCCGGATCCGGTCGCCCAGGCTGAGGGCACGGCACGCACTGCGCGACTGGCCCGCGGCACACGTCCGCTGAGCGATGCCGAGCGCCGCCGTCGCCAGGAGGCGATGTGTGGCACCGTGCCCGACAAGGAAGCGGCCACTACGGGATGCACGCAGAGCCTGCACCTGGCCGTATTCTTCGATGGCACCGGCAACAATCGCGATGAGGAGCTGAACAAGGCCCAGAATGAGCGCGCATTGTCGAACATCGCCCGCTTGTTCATCGCGCACAGGGACGACACACGGAACATAAAACGGCAGTACCTGTCCGGCGTAGGAACACCGTGCCCGGAGGTCGGTGATAAGGGGGGGCTGCTGGGGCTGTCCATCGGCAAGGGCGGGCGCGAGCGCATCGACTTCGCGCTGCAGTCGCTGGACGAGCTGATAGACAGCCAGCCCGAGCCGATGCGCATCCTGGTGGTCAGCGTGTCGGTACTGGGCTTTTCGCGCGGAGCGGCTTCGGCACGCGCGTTCGCCCGCGATCTGGCCGCGCGCTGCCGACGCCAGGCCGATGGCACCTGGCTGTACCGCGAGCGTATTCCGCTGCGGATCGGATTCATGGGCGTGTTCGATACGGTGTGCTCGGTGTGGCCCAGCCTGACGGCGGCGGCAGTGAACTACCGCAATGGGCATACCGGATGGGCTGAAGGCATGACCATACCGGAGATCGTGGAGCAGTCGGTGCACATGACCGCCGCCCATGAGCTGCGCGGCCAGTTCCCCCTGGATTCCACCCGCGAGCATGCCCAATACCCCGCCAACACGGTGGAAATATGGTTCCCGGGTGTGCACTCGGACGTGGGCGGTGGCTACGATCCCCAGCACCAGGGGCGCCGGAACAGCATCGCGCGCTTTGCCCTGAACGAGATGTATGACATGGCGCAGGCCAGGGGGGTGCTGCTCAACCCGATCAGTCGCCTGGAACAGCACGTCAAGGCTGAGTTCGACAAGCAGGATCCGGAACTGCAGGCGGTGTTCAACGCCTATCTGCAGGCGGTGCGGGTCAAGCGTGGACGCATGGAGGACGTGCAGGCGTCGCATATGGAGCTGCTGTATCGCTGGCTGCGCGTGCGCGTGGCACGTGGTGACCAGTTGCCGTCGATGCAGCGGCTTGCTGCACGCGAAGAGGCCCTGCGCGAACAGGTGCGCACGCTGCGCCGACGGCAGTCGCAGCTGCCATCGCCCTGGGACAACGACAACCTGCATCTGGCCGACCAGGGCAATGCGGAGAAGACCGCCGAATGGAACCGGGTGTCAGACGAGCTGAAGGCGCGCAACGATGAGCTCTCTGCGGTACGCAAGCAGCGCCGGGGGCTGGAGAAGGAGAACGACACGCTGCTGGACGAGATCGTCAGCCTGCGACGGCGCCGGGAGCGCGGCAGAACGCTGACCATGGCCGAGCGGGTCACTCTGGAATCCTGGGACAATACGACCCTGCTGCCGCCGGACGTGGAGACCTTCTTCGACGGGTACGGTCATGACTCGGTGGCGCACTGGTTCATCGGCAACCTGAGCCAATGGCGGGTGCTGTACTTCGGCGCGACCAAGTACACGCCCGGCAAGGTCGAGGAGACGGCGGATACGCGAGAAGCCGTGCCCGGCTGAGGGGGCAGGGTACACTGGCCGGCGCAGCCCTTGGCCGTGCCGTCGATTGTGAGACCCGTGACCCGCCTGATCCTGTTGTTGTCCTGTTCGCTGCTGGCGGCCTGCGCCAGCGCGCCTGCGCCGGCTCCGGTCCCGTCGGATGCGCTGTGGAGGCTGATCGAGCGCGATTGCCGCGGTGCCGATGTGCCGCGTGGCGCCTGCCTGCAACGGGACGCGACCGCGGCCCGCCGCGATGTGCTCATCAAGGACGCCCATGGCGACTACCAGTTCCTGCTGATGCCACTGGACAAGGTCAGTGGCATCGAGAGCGCTGTGCTGTACCAGCGCGGTGCGCCGAACTACTTCGCGGCTGCCTGGCAGGCCCGCGGGCATACCGAACAGGCGCTGGGCCGCCCCCTGCCGCGCACTGTCGCAAGCCTTGCACTGAACTCGCCGCACGGCCGTTCCCAGCATCAGCTTCACATCCACATCGACTGCCTGCGCGCCGATGTGCTGCAGGCGCTGGACACGCACGCCCCGGCGGTCGGAATGCAGTGGGCGGCGTTGCCCGTGCCGCTGCGTGGCCATCGTTACGTTGCGCGCATGCTGCCGGGAGCAGAACTGCGTGCGAATCCATTGAACCTGCTCGCCTATGACCTGAGCGGGCTGCCCGATGTCGGCCAATGGAGCCTGGTGGTGGCGGGCCGCGAGAATGTGCTGGGAGGCCCCGGCTTCATTCTGCTGGCGACCCGCCTGGATCCCGCGACCGGCAATGAGGCCAGCGGTGAGGAGCTGCAGGACCATGCGTGCTCGGTACTGACCGGGGCGGATGCGGCGCTGGAGCGGGTCCGCTAGTCCGGGCGGACCTGTTGTCGCCAGCGCGGCGCGGTCAAGGCCAGCAGTTGCCGGTCCTGCCAGCCATCGATATCCAGATGGTGATCACGCAGCAGGCCTTCGTGCTCGAACCCCACCGAGCGCAGTGCATCGACGAAAGGCGTGCTGCTGGCCACCGGAAGCAGGGTGAACACGCGATGCAGTCCGACCTGGTCGAACAGGAAGGGGCACAGCGCCTGCAACGCCTGCGCGGGATGCTCGTGGCTGTGCTGCATTGAACGCAGCTCGGCGCAACGGGCGTGGGCGGAGTGCAGCTGGATCTGCAGTTGATCATGCAGCATGCCGTGCCGGTCATCGAACACGCCCAGCAGCAGCTGGTCGTTGTCCTGCTGCAGGCGCGAACGGTGGACGCCCGCCAGGAAGCGCGCTTCCTCGTCGACGCCTGACGGGCGGAAGATGCCGCGGCTCCTTCGATCGTCGAAGGCGCGCCAGCGTGGCAGATCGGCGCGGTTGAACAGGCGCAGGGTGATCGGGGCCGCCTGCAGCTGCACAAGGTGTTGGCGCAGCACGGGGCGGAGCGGCGGAATCGGAGGGCCGAAGGAACAGGTCGTCATGGCTTGACGATGCCCGTACATGCGCCGCCACACCATCAAGAATGTTGTAAAACGCACGTTGTCAGCGCGCGGTGTCACTTATCAGGTTCCGGCATAAGCCCATCAGGCCTGGTCATTTCCGCTGAAACTGTCCGTTCGGGACACTTTCGTTACGGGATCGTTATGCGCGCACAGGCCGCCGCGTCCCGTCCAATCGTCCAACTCCCCCAGGAAGCCCATGTCCGCCTCTCCCCAGGCGCTGCGCCATCGTCCGCTGGTGCTCGCGCTGTCGTCCCTGATGCTGGCCTCGTTGCCCGCCTTCGCGCAGGAAAGCGCACCTACATCGCTGCAGGAAGTGAAGGTCACCGGTTCGCGCATTCCGCGCGCCAGCGTTGAAGGGCCGTCGCCGGTGACCGTGATCAGCCGGGAGCAGATCGACGCACAGGGCTACCGCAATGCATTCGACGCCCTGAGTGCGCTGACCGAGAACACCGGCAACGTGCAGGGCGAGGATTACGGCAATACCTTCACCCCGGCCGCCAACACCATCAACCTGCGCGGGTTGGGGCCGAACCGCACGCTGGTGCTGGTCAACGGTCGTCGCCAGTCCGACTACCCGCTGGCCTACGAAGGCTCGGTCAACGTGGTGAACCTGGCCAACATTCCCAGCGCCCTCATCGAGCGTATCGAAGTGCTCGCCGGCGGCGCTTCGGCCGTGTACGGTTCCGACGCCATCGCCGGCGTGGTCAACATCATTCTCAAGGAGCGCTACGACGGCGTGGACATCAACGTTCGTGCCGGCGGTACCGAGCAGGGCGGGGGAGACAACCAGCGCGTGCAGGTGGTGGGAGGTGGTGCCGGTGAGCGATGGGAAGGCGTGTTCGGCTTCGAGCTGGGAATCCGCAAGGCCATCCACGCACGCCAGCGCGATTTCATGGACTCGCTGGACGATGATCCGCGTGGCACGGTCCCGCAGGCCACGGCCATCGCCTATCGGCGCAATGCAGCCACCGGCAGGAACATCGACCCGGGCAGTGACGGCTGCGATGCCGCTTCCGGGATCTACGGCGGGAGCGTGTTCCGCGCCACCAATCCGCGCCTGGGCAGTTACTGCGGCAGCAACGAGGCCGCCGCCAGCTACTGGACCGTGCAGACTGAAAAGCGCAACCTCGATGGCTATGGCCTGCTGACCTTCCACCTGGACGAACGGACCGATCTGTTCGCCGACCTCGCCGTGGGCAGCGCGACCATCTACAACAATACCCGTGCCCCGACCTGGACGTCCGCACGCAATTACTTCTACAACCAGAACAGTGGTGAACTGGAGAGCTGGTATCGCCGGTTCGCACCGGAAGAAGTGGGCGGCTTGCCGCGCAACGCCAATCGCTTCCTGGAAAAGTCGTGGTCGTTCAACGTCGGTGTACGCGGCCAGCTGGGTGACAGCGACTGGGACTACGAGGCCGTCTACAGCCGCTCGCGCTACGAGAACCGGACGCGGCGGCCGGTGCTGCTGGCGGGAATCAACGAATACCTGCTCGGCCCCACGCTGGGCGTGCGCGACGGGGTGGAAGTCTACGCGCCGGATCCGGCACGGCTTTATCAGCCGCTGACGCCGGACGAGTACGGGCAGTTGTCCGGTTACCAGGAGAGCCGCAATGCGGCGTGGCTGCAGACCTTCAGCGCCAGCGTCAACGGCCGCCTGTTCGAACTGCCCGGGGGAGACGCGGCGCTGGCGGCCGTGGTCGAGGCCGGCAGCCAGGGGTATCGCAACCGACCGGACCCGCGGCTGGGAACCGGAGAGTTCTGGAACACCAGTGCCGGCGTTGGCGCAGGAGGAGAGCGTGATCGCTATGCGGTGGGCGCCGAACTGCAGCTGCCGTTGCTGCCGCGCCTGACCACCACGCTGGCGGGCCGCTACGATCAGTACCGGGCCGCAGGCGAACACATCGGCAAGGCGACGTGGAGCTTCGGCGTGGAGTTCCGCCCGCTGGACAGCCTGTTGATCCGTGGCACGGCCGCCACCAGTTTCCGTGCGCCGGACATGAACTACGTGTTCGCCACTGAAACCCGCGGCTACAACCCGGGCATGACCGATTACTGGCGGTGCCGTACCGCCGGTCAGCCGTATGACGACTGCGACTTCAACGGGCTGTCCATCGACTTCAGCAACCGCGCCAATCCGCAGCTGCAACCGGAAACCGCCAAGTCGTACGGCTTCGGTGTGGTCTGGTCGCCGCTGGCAAGCCTGGATTTCAGTGCGGACTACTACGACATCCGCATCGACAACGAGGTGACCAATCTCGACAGCAGCCGCATCCTGCGCGACGAAGCCGATTGCCGCCTCGGCCGTACCCTGGGCGGTGAAGTGCGCGATATCGGTTCGCCGCTGTGCCAGGACGCGCTGGCCCGCGTGATCCGTAATCCTTCCACGGCGGCGGTGCAGCCGGACCAGGTCACCCGGGTGCTGATCAATCCGATCAACGCGGCATCCGAATCCGTGCGCGGCATCGATCTGAAGGGCAACTGGCGTTTCGATGCCGGGCGGGCGGGGCGCTTCACCACGCGCCTGGCCTACACCGTCGTGCTTGAGCATGAGTACCGGCAGTTCGCCGATGACGAGGTGCGTGACATCCGCAATTCCCTCGACGACTGGCAGTGGCGCAGCAAGGTCAACGGCAGCGTGACCTGGAGCCGCGGTGACTGGACCGCGACGGTGTACGGCAACCGCTATGGCTCGCTGCCGAAGAGCGACGGCAGTGGCCGCATCGGACCGTACATGACGTACAACGCGAGCGTGTTCCGCACCTTCGGAGACAACCTGTCGCTGGGTGTCATCGTCAACAACCTGCGCAACAGCCGGCCGCCGGCGGACCGCAACGGGGGGGGCTGGCCGTTCTATCCGGTCGGCAACTACGACCCCTATGGCCGCCAGTTCTGGGTGGAGATGGATTACCGCTTCAACTGAGCAGCGCAGGTGGGGCGCCTCTTCGACTCGCGTCTGCGGCGAGCGGAGAGGCGTCGCTTGGTGCCTTCACTACGCGCGGACAGTCGTCACAGCCATCCGCAATCACGCTTACGGCAACGCCTGTACCAGATAGGATTCGATGACGTAGCTGAAAGGTTGCTGCTGGCGGTCGCGCAGCAAGGCGCGTACTTCCAGGATGATGCCGTGGTCGCCCTCGCCACGGGGGGGCCAGAAGGTCTGGTCGGCTTCGGTCTCGCGCTGGAAGCCCAGCGGGCCGACCACGCGGCCGAAAGGCTCGTCGGTGCTGTCCAGCACCTGGTTCATCGCCGTACTGAGATGGCCGGGCAGGTACCAGTTGTCGGCCTCGGACAGCACGCGGTTCCCGCACACCAGCTGCACGCGGCGGTAGCGCAGCGCGGCGCTGGAGTCGGCGCCCAGTGCCTGCAGCACCTCGGCCGGGGCCTGCTTGTCATCGCCATGGATGCGCACCGCGCGGACGCGGGCCTGCTGGGCCAGGCCCTGTTCGGCACACCAGCTTTCCAGCGTGGCTGTGGCGCTCTGCCCGGACAGCACCCGCTGATGCAGCCGTTCGACCAGCGCCGCCGGGGCGATCCGCTGCTGGCCAGGCGGTGCCTGCGGCGGCGGAGCGCCGACGGCATCGCTGGCGGACAGGCTGGCGATCGGCGCGGCGGCAAGCAGTGAAGCGGCCTGCCAGCGGCGGATACGATCGTGGCGGTCGGACGGGCCCATGCGGCATCACAGCGGAAACAGGTGTCTATGGTACCCGTTCAGCGCTGTGTACGGCGCACCCGCCGCGCCCCTGCTCCCGGCGGTTCCCGGCGGTATTCATCGAACGGGCTCATACCGGCTCGCGCTGCACCTGCTGCCACAGCTCGCTGGCCAGCGCACGCACGGCATCATCGGCGTCGCCACGGTGCAGCAGCCCGATCTCGTAGTTGTCGATCACCGGCAGGTTCCGTTCGCCGTCGATGATGCGGTGTCCGCGGCCCACTGCCCGGCGCGGCAGCAGGCTGATGCCGATGCCATCGGCAACCGCGCCCTGGATGCCGCTGAGCGATGAACTGGTGAAGGCGATGCGCCAGCGCAGGCCGAGTGCTTCGACCGCCTGGATCATTTCGTCGCGGTACAGTCCGCGCGGCGGGAAGGTCACCAGCGGCAGGGGCTCCTGCAGCAGGCAGCCGCTGCGCAGGCTGTCGATCCAGTGCATGGGTTCACGCCGGCAATGCACGGCCTGGCGGCTGTTGCGGCGCTGCTTGACCAGGACCAGATCCAGTTCGCCATGATCGAAGCCATGGGCCAGATCGCGGCTGAGGCCGCTGCTGATCTCCAGCTTCACCTGCGGATGGCGGCGGCTGAAAGCGGCCAGCATGCGCGTGGTCTGCGCGTTGACGAAGTCCTCGGGCACACCGATGCGGACCGCTGTTTCGACCGTGGCGCCCGCCAACGCCTGTGCCATTTCCTCGTTCAGGTCGAGCATGCGCCGGGCATAGCCCAGCAGCGTGTGGCCGGCGTCGGTGGGCTGCACATCGCGATGGCCACGCTCGAGCAGGCGATGACCGGCCAGGTCTTCCAGACGACGCACCTTCTGGCTGACCGTGGACTGGGTCGAGTGCAGGCGGGTGGCCGCAGTGGTGAAGCTGCCGCAGTCGGCCACCATCACCAGGGCCCGCAGCAGGTCCAGTTCGAACAGTGACCTATTCGATTTTGAACTTTCTTGCATTTGAACATTTCATTTCTGGATACCCGTGGCGACTTCTACCATGCGGCCAAGGCACCGGCAACGTCCGGCCGACTGATTCCGGAGGGTTCATCATGTACCTGCAACACCGCTGCCTGCGCTGGGCTGCGCCCTCACGGCGCGCGCTTCTGCTGTGCCTGCTGGCCGTGGCATTTCCGGCCTGTGCCGCAGACCCGTCCGGCCAAGCCGACGTGCGGTTGCGGGAGGCCGCCAGCCGCGGCGATGCCGGAGCGGTGCGCCAGGCACTGGCCGATGGCGCGGCCTTGGAAGCGCGCGACGCACAGGGCCGCACCGCGCTGCTGCTGGCGACCCATGGCAACCGCGTGGACGCGGCGCGCGTGCTGATCGAGGCGGGAGCCGATGTCAACGCCAAGGACAGGCTGCAGGACAGTGCTTATCTGTACGCCGGTGCGCGCGGACTGGACGGGATCCTGGCCTTGACCCTGAGCCATGGTGCCGACCTGCGCAGCACCAACCGTTATGGCGGCACCGCCCTGATTCCCGCCGCCGAGCGTGGCCACGTCACCACGGTGCGCATGCTGCTGCGTGCGGGCGTGGCAGTGGACCACGTCAATCGACTGCAGTGGACGGCGCTGCTGGAGGCGATCCTGCTCGGCGACGGAGGGCCGCGCCACACGCAGATCGTGCAGCTGCTGCTCGAAGCGGGCGCCGATCCTGAGCTGGCCGACGGCGAGGGCGTGACGCCGCTGGCTCATGCGCGCCAGCGCGGATTCGCCGCGATCGAAACCCTGCTGCGCCAGCATGGCGCGACACGCTGATATCTGCTCCTTCCATTCCGCACGCTGGCCGTGCCTACCAGGATGTTGTCCATGTTCTGTTTCCGCCCGTTGTCCCTTGCTGTGCTGTTCGCCTGCGCACCGCTGTCCGCTGCTGCAGCCGAACGTGCCGATCTGCTGATCCGCAATGCCACCGTGGTCGATGTGGAGCACGCCCGCACCCTGCCGGGGCAGAGCGTGGTGATCCGCGGCGAGACGATTGTTGCGGTCGGCCCTGACGCAGGGCTGGAGGGCCAGTGGCGCGCGGACCGGCAGCTGGATGCGCAGGGGAAGTACCTGATTCCGGGACTGTGGGACATGCATGTGCACTTCGGTGGAGGCCCTGCGCTGATCGAAGAGAACAAGGCACTGCTGCCGCTGTACGTCGCCCATGGCATCACCACCGTGCGCGACTGTTCGGGTGATCTGCCGCAGCAGGTGCTGCAGTGGCGTGGCGAGATCGCCGCCGGCACACTGTTCGGTCCACGCCTGCTCAGCTCCGGCGCCAAGATCGAAGGCATCAAGCCGGTCTGGAAGGGGACGATCGAAGTCGGCAGCCGTGCCGATGCCGATCAGGCGATCACGCGCCTGCAGCGCGACAAGGTCGACTTCGTCAAGATCACGGACAGTACGCTGACACCGGAACTTTTCCTGTACTCGGCCGCCGCCGCGCGCAAGGCAGGATTCAGGGCATCGGGCCATATCCCAATGGCACTGACCGTGGAGCAGGCGGTCGATGCTGGCCTGGCGTCGATCGAACACCTGGACTATGCGTTCAAGGCGGGCAGCAGGGATGAGGCGCGGATTGCAGCCGATTTCGGCGCCGGGCGTATCGATCGTGCGGAAGCCAACCGGCAGCTGGATGCCAGTTTCGACCGTGACACCGCGATGCGCGCGTATCGTGATTTCGCCCGTCGAGGCGTGTTCGTGACGCCCACACTCAACGGCGGACGCATTCTCGACTTCCTCGACCAGGACGATCATGCCCACGATCCCTATCTGGCCTACATCGGCCCAGGCCTGCGTGCCACCTACCAGTGGCGCGTGGAGCGCGCGGCCAAGGCCACGCCGGCACAGATCCAGGCGCGGCATGCGCAGTACCGGCAGGTGGCCGCGGTGCTGCCGATGCTTCAGGAAGCGGGTGTGACGATCATTGCAGGCACCGACGCCGGCTTCCTCAATTCGTTCAACTATCCCGGGATCGGACTGCACCAGGAACTGCAGCTGTTCGTGCAGGAAGGGCTGACACCGCCCCAGGCCCTGTCAGCGGCCACGCGGTCCGGCCCGGCCTGGTTCGGGCAGATGGATCGCTACGGCAGCGTGACCACGGGCAAGGCCGCGGACCTGGTACTGCTCACCGCCAATCCGCTGCAGGACATCGCCGCGACCGGGAAGATCGACAGCGTGATCCTGCGCGGCCACGTGCATGATCGTGCAGCGCTGGACAAGATGCTGGCCGACACCCGCGCGCGCGTGGCCGCGTGGAACGATGAAGCAGACAAGGCCCGATCAGCGGACTGAACGCAGTCATCGTTGTAGTGATGAGGGGAACGGGGGAGTCGCCACGCGCTGCTGCGGGCACTCCCGACCGTTCCTTCGTTCGTTTTGCGCTGCGCAAAACGAGCCTGAAGCTTCAATTGGGATCGCATTTTTTCCCCCTGAAAACGGGTGTTCCAGCGTAATGACGTGCCAACTGCGTCACAGAGCTTTCAACGACCTGCGCGATGAAGGCCGCATGCACGCGATCTGCATGGAACGTTCACTTCGACGCGGTGTATACCCTCCCGCAGCGGACGGGGAGCAATGGCCGACGTCCGACGGCCCTGACCGCGTCGCTGAACGCGCGTCGGCGATTCCAGACAAGAGGATTGTCGTTCATGCATCTGCATCTCGCGCCCACGCTGTAGCGCTGCATCGCACCACGACCGGGCGCGTCGCATCGCTGCATCCGGTCGCCTGAAGATTCCGAAGCACGTATCCGGCAGCAGGCGTTTTGCCCGTTGGCGGTGGCTTCGCGCGAAAACATATCCATTCCGTGCCGCCGTGCCAGCGTGATCGCTGTGCGTGACGTCGTTGTGCGCATGGCGGTGCGCCTGTAGAGAGGAATGTCCCATGGCCATCCGCGTCAAGGTTGTCCCGGCAAGCGAATCGATCAGCTCCGATACCGCCGCCACCACCGTCCTCAATGATGTCGTGACGCTGCAGCAGAGCAGCAACGTCGCACTGGACATCGATCCAGACCAGGTCGCCGGCTACGTGAAGGACGGCCAGGATCTCGTGGTGCAGCTGAAGACCGGCGAGAACGTCCGCATCGTCAACTTCTATGCTGAAGGACAATCGCCCAGCCATCTGTTCCTGGTGGATGACAAGAAGCTCGTGGCCGTCGATCTGCCGGCGGTGGCCAGCGATGGGCCGTTGGCGGCCAGCTATCTGCCGCAGGAGACGCTGGCTGGGTTCGAGTCGCTGACTGCAGCGGGCGCGGGCGCAGGCAGTGGCATCAGCGGCGCGATGGTGCTGGGCGGGCTGGCCGCGGTCGGCGCAGCGGTGGCGTTGGCCGACAGCGGCGGCGGTGGTGGTGGCGGATCGGCGAATCCACCGCAGAATCCCCCGGTACCCGATACCACGCCGCCGGCCGCACCCACCGGGCTGGCATTCAGTGCAGACGGCCGGACGCTTACCGGCAGCGGTGAAGTCGGTGCCACGGTGCGCGTCGATACCAATGGTGACGGGCAGCCTGATGCGACCGGAACGGTGGGTGCCGATGGGCGATTCAGTGTCACCCTGTCGCCGCCGTTGACCAACGGCGAGAGCGTCAGCGTGACGCTGGTCGATGCCGCCGGCAACGTGAGCGGACCGGGGCAGGCGACGGCCCCCGATACGACACCGCCTGCAGCGGCCAGCAACGTGGTGGTGGCTGACGACGGCAGCAGCATCAGCGGCAGCGGTGAGCCGGGAGCAACGGTGGGCGTGGATACCGATGGCGATGGCCAGCCCGATGCCACCGTGGTGATCGGCGGCGACGGCCAGTTCACGGTGCCACTGGATCCACCGCTGACCCAAGGCGAGACGATCAGCGTGGTAGTGACCGATCCGGCCGGCAACAGCAGTCCGCCGGTCACGGTGCAGGCGCCCGACTATCCCGACGCGCCGCTGGTGAATGCCAGCAATGGCAGTGTGATTTCCGGAACGGCGGGCGCGGGCCTGACCATCCTGCTTACGGATGGCGATGGCAATCCGGTCGGCCAGACGGTAGCGGATGCGAGCGGCAACTGGAGCTTCACGCCGCCTGCGGCGCTTGCTGATGGAACCGTGGTCACTGCCGTGGCCCAGAATGCGGCCGGCAATACCAGCCCCGCCACGTCGATCACCATCGATGGCGTTGCGCCTGCCGCACCGGTCATCGATCCAAGCAACGGCACGACGATCAGCGGTACCGCCGAGGCCGGCAGCACGGTGACCCTCACCGACGGCAATGGCAACCCGATCGGCCAGGTCACCGCCGATGGCGATGGCCACTGGAGTTTCACCCCGGGCACGCCGTTGCCGGACGGCACGGTGGTGAATGCCACCGCAACCGATCCGGCCGGCAACACCAGCGGCCAGGGAAGCATCACGGTCGATGCGGTCGCGCCGTCCACGCCTACCGTGGAGCCCAGCAATGGCGGCACGCTCACGGGCACCGCCGAGCCCGGAAGCACGGTGGTGCTGACCGACGGCAACGGCAATCCGATTGCGGAAGTCGCCGTCGATGGCAGCGGCAACTGGAGCTATACCCCCGGCACGCCGCTGCCCGATGGCACGGTGGTCACGGTGGTTGCCCAGGATGCCTCAGGCAACAGCAGCCCGCCGGCAACGGTCACCGTGGATTCGCAGCCGCCTACCGCGCCCATACTCGAGGCCAGCAACGGCACCACGCTCAGCGGAACCGCCGAGCCCGGCAGCACGGTCACCTTGACCGATGGCAACGGTAATCCGATCGGGCAGGTCACCGCCGACGGCAATGGTGACTGGAGCTTCACCCCGGCCACGCCGCTTCCGAACGGCACCGTGGTCAACGCCAGTGCCACGGACGCCACCGGCAACACCGGCCCCGGCGCCAGCATCATCGTTGACGCGGTCGCTCCGGCCGCCCCGGTCGTCCTTCCCAGCAACGGCACGAGCATCAGCGGTACCGCCGAGCCCGGCAGTACCGTGACGCTGACTGACGGCAGCGGCACTGCGATAGGCCAGACCACCACTGACGGCAACGGCAACTGGAGCTTCACCCCGGCCACGCCACTGCCGGACGGTACCGTGATCAATGCCACCGCCACCGACGCGGCAGGCAACACCGGCGGGCAGGGCGGCACCACGGTGGATGCGGTGCCACCGGCCGCGCCTGTGCTGAACCTGAGCAACGGCAGCGCAGTCACGGGTACCGCCGAGCCTGGCAGCAGGGTGATCCTCACCGATGGCAATGGTGATCCGATTGCCAGCGTAACGGTGGATGGAAGCGGCAACTGGAGCTACACGCCCGCCACGCCGCTGCCCAACGGGACGGTGGTCAACGCCGTGGCAGTGGATGGCTCCGGCAACGCCAGCGTCGGCAGCAGCGTCACCATCGACTCGCAGGCGCCGTCGGCGCCCGTGCTCGACGTCAGCAATGGCACCCTGATCGTTGGCACTGCCGAGCCGGGAAGCACGGTGACGCTCACCGACGGCAATGGCAATCTCATTGCGCAGGTCACCGCCGATGGCTTTGGCGACTGGACCTTCACTCCGGCGACGCCGCTTCCTGATGGCACCGTGATCAACGCCACGGCCACCGATGCCACCGGCAACACCAGTGCGCCTTCGTCGATCACGGTCGATGCCGTCGCACCTGCCGCACCCGTGGTCAACCCGAGCAATGGCATCACGCTCACTGGCACGGCCGAGCCGGGCAGTGTCGTCACGTTGATCGATGGCAGCGGTAATCCCTTCGGTCAGGCCCCGGTCGACAGCAACGGCAACTGGTCGTTCCCGCTCGCTACGCCGCTGCCCGATGGCAGCGTCGTCAGCGCGACCGCCACCGATGCCTCTGGCAATACCAGCGGCGCGACCAGCATCACCGTGGACGCGCTGCCACCGGTGACGCCGGTGCTGAATCCCAGCAACGGCAACACGGTCAGCGGTACCGCCGAGCCCAACAGCACGATCATCCTCACTGATGGCAACGGTGGTCTGATCGCGGAGGTCACCGTCGATGGCAGCGGCAACTGGAGCTACACGCCGCCCACCCCGGTGCCCGATGGCACCGTCGTCACGGCCGTGGCGGTGGACGCGGCAGGCAATACCAGTCCGCCGTCCACCGTCTCTGTCGATGCCAGTGCGCCGCCGGCGCCGGTCATCGATCCCAGCAACGGCACCACCGTCAGTGGTACTGCCGAAGCTGGCAGCACGGTCATCCTGACCGACGGCAGCGGCAATCCGATTGGCCAGGTCACCGCCGACGGCAGTGGCAACTGGAGCTTCACTCCCGGCACGCCGCTGCCGGACGGGACGGTGATCGTGGCGACCGCCACCGATGCCACCGGCAATACCGGCCCGCAGGCGGCCATCACCGTCGATGCGCTGCCGCCGCCGGCCCCTGTGGTCGACCCGAGCAATGGCACGACGATCACCGGCACCGCCGAGGCCGGCGCCACGGTGATCCTCACCGATGGCAGTGGCAACCCGATCGGGCAGACCACCGCCGACGGCAGTGGCAACTGGAGCTTCACCCCGGCCACGGCACTGCCTGACGGCACGGTGGTCAACGCGGTCGCGCAGGATGCGGCCGGCAACACCGGCCCGCAGGGCAGCACCACGGTCGATGCGGTGGCGCCGCCAACGCCGGTCGTCAATGCCAGCAATGGCAACGTCCTCACCGGTACCGCCGAACCGAACAGCACCGTGACGCTGACCGACGGCGACGGCAATCCGATCGGGCAGGCCACTGTCGATGGCAGTGGCAACTGGAGCTTCAGCCCCGCCACGCCGCTGCCCGATGGCACGGTGGTCAACGTCACCGCGACCGATGCCGCAGGCAACACCAGCGCACCGGCAAGCACCACCGTCGACAGCTCGCTGCCCTCGATTCCGCTGATCGATCCCAGCAACGGTTCGGTGATCAGCGGTACTGCAGATCCGGGCAATACGGTCATCATCACCGATGGCAGCGGCAACCCGATCGGCCAGGTCACGGCTGATGGCAGTGGCAACTGGTCGTTCACCCCGGGCGTACCGCTGCCCGATGGGACCGTGGTCAACGTGATCGCGCGCAGTCCTTCGGGTGTCGACAGTGCGCCGGCGGCCATCACCATCGATGGCGTTGCGCCGCCGGCGCCCGTGATCGATCCCAGCAATGGGGTCGAGATCAGTGGCACTGCAGAAGCCAATGCAGTCATCGTGCTGACCGACGGCAGCGGCACTCCGATCGGGCAGACCACGGCCGATGGCAGCGGCAACTGGAGCTTCACCCCGGCCACGCCATTGCCCGACGGCACGGTGGTCAACGCCATCGCGACGGACCCGGCCGGCAACAGCAGTGGCCCGGCCAGCATCACCGTGGATGCGGTGGCACCGTCGGCACCGATCATCAACGCCAGCAACGGTGTGGTGATCAGCGGCACCGCCGAAGCCGGTGCGATAGTGATTCTCACCGATGGCAACGGCAACCCGATCGGGCAGACCACGGCCGATGGCAGCGGCAACTGGAGCTTCACCCCCGCCACAGCGCTGCCGGACGGAACGGTGATCACTGCGGTCGCCCAGGATGCGGCGGGCAACACCAGTGGCCCGGCAAGCACCACGGTGGACGCGGTCGCACCGCCGGCACCGGTGATCGACCCGAGCAACGGCAGTGTGGTAAGCGGTACGGCAGAAGCGGGTGCCACGGTGATCCTCACCGATGGCAGCGGCAACCCGATCGGGCAGACCACGGCCGATGGCAGTGGCAACTGGAGCTTCACTCCGGCCACGCCATTGCCCGATGGCACGGTGGTCAACGCCATCGCGACGGACCCGGCCGGCAACAGCAGCGGCCCCGCCAGTACCACCGTCGATGCGGTGGCGCCGCCGGCGCCGGTGATCAACGCCAGCAACGGTGCGGTGATCAGCGGTACCGCCGAAGCCGGCGCGACGGTGGTCCTGACCGATGGCAATGGCGATCCGATCGGGCAGACCACCGCCGATGGCAGTGGCAACTGGTCGTTCACGCCCGGCACGCCGCTGCCCGATGGCACCGTGATCACGGCGGTGGCCCAGGATGCGGCAGGCAACGCGAGTGGCCCGGCCACGACCACCGTGGATACGGTGGCGCCGCCGGCGCCGGTGCTCGACCCGAGCAACGGCAGTGTGGTGAGCGGTACAGCCGAAGCCGGTGCCACAGTGATCCTGACCGATGGCAGCGGCAACCCGATCGGCCAGACCACCGCCGATGGCGCCGGCAACTGGAGCTACACGCCGGCTACACCGTTGCCGAATGGCACGGTGATCACTGCGGTGGCACAGGATGCGGCGGGCAACGGCAGCGGCCCGGCCAGTACCACGGTCGATTCGGTCGCGCCGCCGGCACCGACGATCGACGCGAGCAACGGCAGCGTCATCAGCGGCACCGCCGAAGCCGGTGCGACAGTGATCCTCACTGACGGCAACGGTATTCCGATTGGGCAGACCATCGCCGATGGCAGTGGCAACTGGTCGTTCACGCCCGGCACGCCTCTGCCCGATGGCACCGTCATCAATGCACTGGCGCGCGACGCGGCCGGCAACAACAGCAGCCCGGTCAGCACGACCGTCGATGCGGTCGCGCCCTCGGCGCCGACGCTCGATGCCAGCAACGGCACGGTGATCACCGGCACCGTCGAGCCCGGCGTGAAGGTGATCCTGACCGACGGCAACGGTGATCCCATCGGCGAAGCCATCGCCGATGGCAGCGGCAACTGGAGCTTCACCCCGGCTACGCCGCTGCCCGACGGCACCGTGATCAATGCCATCGCGCAGGATGCGGCGGGCAACAACAGCGGCCCGGCCACCACCACGGTGGATGCGGTGGCGCCGCCGGCCCCGGTGATCGACCCGAGCAACGGCAGCGTCATCAGCGGTACGGCTGAAGCCGGCGCCACGGTGATCCTCACCGATGGCAATGGCGCTCCGATCGGGCAGACCACCGCCGATGGCAGTGGCAACTGGAGCTTCACTCCCGGTGCGCCGCTGCCCGATGGCACCGTGATCAACGCGGTGGCGCAGGATGCGGCGGGCAATAGCAGTGGCCCGGCCACCACCACGGTGGACGCTGTGGCGCCGCCGGCCCCGGTGATCGACCCGAGCAATGGCAGCGTCATCAGCGGCACCGCTGAAGCCGGCGCCACGGTGATCCTCACCGATGGCAGTGGCAACCCGATCGGGCAGGCTATCGCCGATGGCAGCGGCAACTGGAGCTTCACCCCTGGAGCGCCGCTGCCCGATGGCACCGTGATCAACGCGGTGGCGCAGGATGCGGCAGGCAATAGCAGCGGCCCGGCCACCACCACGGTGGACGCGGTGGCGCCGCCGGCACCGGTGATCGACCCGAGCAACGGCAGTGTCATCAGCGGTACGGCTGAAGCCGGCGCCACGGTGATCCTCACCGATGGCAATGGCGATCCGATCGGGCAAGCTATCGCCGATGGCAGTGGCAACTGGAGCTTCACCCCTGGAGCGCCGCTGCCCGACGGCACCGTGATCAACGCGGTGGCGCAGGATACGGCGGGCAATAGCAGCGGCCCGGCCACCACCACGGTGGATGCGGTGCCGCCGCCGGCCCCGGTGATCGACCCGAGCAACGGCAGCGTCATCACTGGCACCGCTGAAGCCGGTGCAACAGTGATCCTGACCGATGGCAACGGCGATCCCATCGGCCAAACCACCGCCGATGGCAGCGGCAACTGGAGCTTCACTCCCGGTGCGCCGCTGCCCGATGGCACCGTGATCAACGCGGTGGCGCAGGATCCCGCAGGCAATAGCAGCGGTCCGGCCACCACCGCGGTGGATGCGGTGGCGCCGCCGGCCCCGGTGATCGATCCGAGCAACGGCAGCGTCATCACTGGCACCGCTGAAGCCGGTGCAACAGTGATCCTCACCGATGGCAACGGCGATCCCATCGGCGAAACCACCGCCGATGGCAGCGGCAACTGGAGCTTCACCCCTGGAGCGCCGCTGCCCGATGGCACCGTGATCAACGCGGTGGCCCAGGATGCGGCGGGCAATAGCAGCGGCCCGGCCACCACCACGGTGGACGCGGTGGCGCCGCCGGCACCGGTGATCGACCCGAGCAACGGCAGTGTCATGACTGGCACGGCCGAAGCGGGTGCCACGGTGATCCTCACCGATGGCAACGGCGATCCGATCGGGCAGGCTATCGCCGATGGCAGCGGCAACTGGAGCTTCACTCCTGGAGCGCCGCTGCCCGATGGCACCGTGATCAACGCGGTGGCCCAGGATGCGGCGGGCAACAACAGCGGCCCGGCCACCACCACGGTGGACGCCGTGGCGCCGCCGGCGCCGCTGCTCAGCGTGAGTGCTGACGGTACGCTGCTGAGCGGCACGGCCGAGCCCAACAGCCAGGTCCGGATTGTGGTCAATGGAGACACCGCGAATCCGATCACCGTCAATGTGGATGGCAGCGGCAACTTCAGCCTGCCGTTCGCACCACCGTTGATTGCCGGCGAGCTGATCTCTGCGGTGGCGATCGATCTGGCGGGCAATACCAGCGGTCCGGCGACGATCAATGCCCCCGATCTTGCGCCACCGGACATCAGCGTGCCGGAGGCCGCCGACACGTGGATCAATGCTGCGGAAATCGGCGACGGCATCCAGGTCGACGTGACCGTTCGCCCGACGATGCAGGTCGGGCAGGTCATCACCGTCAGGTTCGCGGGCCAGAACGGCTACGAGGCCGATGTCAGCCACACCCTGACCGCTGCGGACATCGCGGCCGGTTCGGTGACCGTGACCTTGACGCCGCCCGCTGGCATGGGGCCGTTCCCGGAAGGCGCATCGACCATCACCGCCGAAGTCGCCGGTGGCACCGCATCGGCGCCGGAAGCCTTCACCATCGATACGGTTCCACCCGCAACCCCGGTGCTGTCGCTGGTCGGCAATCTGCTGACCATTTCCGCCGAACCCGGCACCGAGTTGACGGTCACGCTGACGGTAGGAGGTGTGACGGCCACGGCGACGGTCACCGCCGACAACAGTGGCCTGGCGTCGCTGAACCTGCTCACCGATCTGGATATCGACTTCACCTGGGACCAGCTGCTCAACGCACAGGTGTCGGTCGTGGGCAGTGATCCGGCTGGCAATCCGAGCAACGTGGCCAGCATCGGCATCGGCACCAGCATCGAACAGCCGGTCACCATCGGCAACTTCGGGGTGGACGTCAGCCTCAATCCTCTCAGTCCGCGCTTTGGCTTCAGTGGCACCACCGAGCCGGATTCGAGCGTTGTGATCCGGGTGATCACGCCCGCGCTGAACGTCGAGCTGCTGCCGATCCAGGCCGATTCCTCCGGCAACTTCTCGCTGAACCTGCTCAGTCCGACCATCCTCAGCCAGCTCGGGTTGAACATCACCGATATCCTCAACCTTGGGTCGCAGATATCCTTCAATCTGGTATCTACCGATTCCAACGGCAACGACAGCGCTGCCTACGGCGTCACGCTGAGTCCGAACGGCCTGTCGTTGAACATCGGTCAGATCGATGTCAACGGTACATCCGGGAATGACGTACTGTCCGGCGCCAACGGCAGTTCCGAGCACATCAACGGCGGCGATGGCAGCGATCTGATCTTCAACGTCGGCAGCGGCGATCACGTGGTCGCCGGCAACGGCGACGACGCGATCCAGATCACCGCCACCAACTTCGTCAGCATCGATGGCGGGGCTGGATTCGACACCCTGATCCTGGCCAATGGGATCGACCTGGACTACAACTCGGCCGGTGTGGGCACGCTCAGCAACATCGAGCGCATCGATCTGGGCACGGGAGATTCGGGCAGCGTGCTCACCCTCACTGCGGCGGAAGTGGCGGCGATCACCGATGGCAACGACACGCTGCAGATCACCGGCGAGAGCAACGATGTGCTGAACGTCATCGGTGCGGTCAACACCGGAACCACCCAGTTGATCAATGGTGTGACCTACGACGTGTACACCTTTGGCAGCACCACGCTGCTGGTGGAGGACAACTCGGTGCAGGTGGTGGCCTGATGCCGCAACGGCGGAGCCGAAGGCGGTGGGCAGGAGGAGCGTTCGCACTCCTCCTGCTGTGCGGCCTGCCGGCGGGGGCCAGTGCGATGAGTGTGGAGCAGGCTGTGCAGACCGGACTGGCGATCCATCCCCGGGTGCGTGCGGCGCTGAGCGAAGCGGAACGGGCAGGCACCGACGTGAAAATCGCACGGGGGGGCTACTTTCCCGCACTGCAGGTCTCTGGCGGACCGCAGGCCGGACACATGTCCGAAATGGTGTACGACGTCACGCTGTCGCAGATGCTGTTCGACTGGGGCCGGACGCGCAGCCAGGTCGAGGCCGCCAGTGCGACCCAGCGCCGCTATCTGGCAGCGCTGGAGGTCGCCCGGGACGACGCGGCGCTGGATATCATCGAGACCTACCTGGACGTGCTGGTCGCCCGCGAAAGAGTGGTGGCCGTGCGTGACTTCCTGCAGCGGATCGAGGGCGTCCGCGGCATGGCCCGCGACCGCAGCGGCAGCGGCTACGCCGACCGCACCGAGCTGGATCGCGCGCAGCTGGAGTTCGCGCGCGGCCAGGACCAGCTGGCGTTCGAGGAAGGCGCGTTGCGCGATGCCAACAACCAGCTGGCCCTGCTGCTGGGCCGGGATCCTGGCCCGCTGCAGGCGCCGGACCTGCCTGCCGGACGGCGGGCGTGGCAGCGTGACGGCCTGGATGCAGCAATCGAGGCCGCGCCGCTGCTGCGGGAATCGCGCGAGGATGCCGCGGCAGCCGAGGCGGAGCTGGCCGAATCGCGCGCGGCATTGAAGCCACAGCTCAACGTGGAGGCATCGGCGCTGCGCCGCGAGATCGGCGGGCAGATGGAGAACGATTCGGTGGTTTCGCTGCGCCTGCGCATGGATGTCCTGCGCGGCTTCAGCAATTTCCAGCGGCCGGCGGCGGCCCGGCAGCGACTGGAGGCGGCGCAGTGGAGTGCCGACGCCACCCGCCGTGATCTGCGGCGCAAGATGCGCACCTTGTTCGACAACGCCGATGCGCTGGTACTGCGTGAGCAGGCGCTGCAGCAACAGGTGGAGGAGTCCACGCACGTCGGCGGCCTGTATCACGACCAGTTCCAGGTCGGACGCCGCGACATCATCGATCTGCTCAGCGTGCAGCGCGAGCGGATGGAGGCCGAACGCCAGCTGGCAACTCTGCGCATGGAGCGGGTCCGTATCGATTATCGCGCTGCCGCCCAGATCGGGCAGCTGGGTGAGTTGCTTGGAGGGAGGACGCATGCAGACGCCGCGCATTGAATCGACTACCACCGGCAGCGGCAACACGCCGCGCGACCCGCTGCAGGATGGCCTGCTGCTGCTGTGCGAGCGGCTGGGCCGGCCACTGGGTGCTGCCGAGCTGGTTGACGGCATTGCTCTGGAGCAGGGGCGGCTGCCATTGCAGCGGGTGCCACGCGCGCTGCGGCGGGCGGACCTGAACGCGCGCGTGGAGGCCTTCGAGCTGACCGACATCGACGCCTATCTGCTGCCGGTCCTGCTGCTGCTGAACAATGGGAACACGCTGTTGTTGACGGCGATCAGCGATGACCAGGCGCAGGTGGAGGTGCCACAGGCCGAGGGTGGCACACAGGCCATGCCGCTGCAGGCACTGCAGGCGCTGTACAGTGGTACGGCAGTGTTCGCCAAACCGCGCTTCCGCTCGGATGGCCGGGTCGGCGATTTCGCCGCGGGCCGGGGCGAGCACTGGTTCTACGGGCCACTGCGTCAGCTGTGGCGCTCCTATGTCGAGGTGGGGGCCGCCGCATTCGTGGCCAACCTGCTGGCCATCGCGACGGCGATATTCGCCATGCAGGTCTATGACCGGGTGGTGCCGGTGGCAGCGTTCGACACGCTGTGGGTGCTGGCCAGTGGCGTTGCCCTGGCGGTCATCATCGAAGGGGTGCTGCGCGTCCTGCGCGGGCAGCTGCTGCATGTGCTCGGCAAGCGCATGGACCTGCAGCTGGGAACGCTGCTGTTCGCCCGCGTGCTCGGTACCCGGATCAACGCCAAGCCGGCGTCGATGGGGGCATTCAGTACGCAGGTGCGCGAGTTTGAGGGCGTGCGTGATTTCTTCACCTCGTCCACCGCTGCGCTGCTCAGCGACCTGCCGTTCGTGTTCGTGTTCCTGCTGCTGATCGCGCTGATCGGTGGGCATGTGGTCTGGGTGCCGGTGGTGGCCTGTGTCCTGATGGTGCTGCCGGGCGTGCTCGCGCAGCGCCGGCTGGGTGAGCTGTCGCGGCAGAATCTGCGCGAAGGGGCGATGAAGAACAGCGTGCTGCTGGAGGCCTTTGAACACCTGGAATCAGTAAAGGCCACGCGTGCCGAAGGCCGCAGCCTGAAGCACTGGGAAAGCCTGACGGCGCAGCTGGCGGGAACGGCGTTGAAGACAAGTACGCTCACCGCCAGCCTCAGCCATGGCGCGGCCGTGGTGCAGCAGCTTGCGTATGTGGGTGTGGTTGCCTTCGGTGTCTACCGCATCAATGACGGTGCGATGACCGTGGGCGCACTGGTGGCGTGCTCGATCCTGTCATCGCGGGCGATCGCGCCGCTGGCGCAGGTTGCGGCGGTGCTGGGGCGCTGGCAGCACACCCGCGTCGCCATGGAGGGGCTGGACCAGTTGATGGGCGCCGAGCAGGAGCGCCCACAGGGTGCCCGCTTCGTGCACCGGCCGCGCCTGCAGGGTGCCTACCAGCTGCACGATGTCCGCCTGGCGCTGGGCGAAGGGCCGTGGGTGGTCGACGTGCATGCGCTGTCCATCGCACCTGGGCAGCGGGTGGCGCTGCTGGGCGGCAACGGTGCGGGCAAGTCCAGCCTGCTGCGCGTGCTGTCCGGACTGGTGACGCCGCAGCAGGGACGCCTGTTGCTGGACGACGTGGCGCTGGCACAGATCGATCCCGGTGACCGTGCACGCAACATTGGTTATCTGCCGCAGGACGTGGCGCTGTTCCATGGCAGCCTGCGCGACAACCTCAATCTGGAAGGTGCCGCCTGGCGGGATGATGAGCTGCTGGAGGCGCTGGATGCGGTGGGCATGGGGCCTTTCGTGCGCGGCAATCCGTTGGGGCTGGACCAGCTGGTGATGGGCAACGGCAGCCTGTCCGGTGGCCAGCGCCAGGCCATCGGCCTGGCCCGGGTGATCCTGCAGGATCCGCCTGTCGTGCTGCTGGATGAGCCCACCGCCGCCTTCGACCAGCAGAGCGAGACCCATGTCATCCAGTTCCTGCAGCGTTGGCTCGGCCAGCGCACGCTGGTACTGACCACCCACAAGCGCAGCATGCTGGCCCTCGTCGAGCGTGCCGTGGTGATGCGCAACGGCAGGATCATCATGGACGGCCCATTGGAGCAGGTGGTGCAGGGCAACCAGGTGCAGCCGATCGCCGCGGTCGCAGGAGGACATCATGGTTGAGCGGCAGAAGCGTTCGCAGCGACTGCGGCGCGAGCTTGCGGATCCACTGCTGGCGTCCACGCATCCCGTGTACCGACCGCTGTTGTGGGTGCTGCTGGCGACGGTGGCCATCGCCGTGGGCTGGGCCGCGCTTGCGCAGCTGGACCAGGTGACCCGTGGCGAGGGCAGGGTGGTGCCGTACAGCCGCATGCAGAAGATCCAGAGCCTGGAAGGCGGCATCCTCGATCGCCTGCTGGTGAAGGAGGGAGACCTGGTCGAAGTGGGCCAGCCGCTGGTGCGGCTGGAGGAAACCCACTTCCGCACCAACTACGAGGAATCGGCCAACCAGTCGCAGGTGCTGCGGGCCGCAATCGCGCGACTGGATGCGGAGGTGCTGGGCAAAGGTGCCATCGAGTTCCCGGACGACATTCCAGCCGGGAGCGCGCTGGCACGTTCGGAGCGGGAGCTGTACCAGTCCCGCCGTGCGACATTGCAGCAGAGTTCGGCAGCCATCGGCCAGCAGCTGTCGATCGCGCGCGACCAGCTGCGGATCGTGCGGCCGCTGGTCGCGCGCAACGCCGTCAGCCAGATGGAAGAGTTGAAGCTGACCCAGGAAATCGCCACGTTGACCGGCAAGCTCAGCGAGTTGCGCAACACCTATTTCCAGGAAGCCTATACCGAACGCTCCAAGCTGAAGGCGGAGTTGTCCGCACTGGAGCCGATCGTTCACCAGCGGCAGGACCAGCTGCGGCGCACCGAGATCCTGTCGCCCGTGCGTGGGCGGGTCAACACGGTGCTGATCAATACCCGCGGTGGCGTGATTCCTCCCGGCGAGCCGATCATGGAGGTGATTCCGGTGGAGGAACGGCTGCTGGTGGAAGCCCGCGTCAAGCCGCGCGACGTCGCGTTCCTGGTGCCGGGCATGCCGGCCAAGGTCAAGATCACCGCCTATGACTACACCATCTACGGCGAACTCAGCGGCACCGTCGAGCAGATCAGTGCCGATACCATCGAGGAGGATACGCCGCGGGGCAAGGAATCGTTCTACCAGGTGCTGATCCGCACCGATGGCAGCCAGCTGCGGCGGCACGGCGAGGCCCTGCCGATCATTCCCGGCATGGTGGCGGATGTGGACATCCTGACCGGCAAGCGCAGCGTCCTGAACTACCTGCTGCGACCGTTGATCAAGGCGCGGTTGAACTGAGACCGGGAGTCGGCCGCATGCCATGCAGCTGCGGCAGGGCGGCCTTCATCGCATCGATGAAGGCGCGCAGCCGCGCCGGCTGCTGGCGCGCGGCAGGAAACACCACATGCACCGGCAGGGGCGGCGCTTCCCAGCCCGGCAACAACTGGACCAGGCGGCCGTGCGCCAGATCCTCGGCGACCAGCCAGGCCGATACCACCGCCGCACCCAGGCCCGCACGCGCCGCCTGCTGGACCACGAACAGGTTGTCACTGAGCAGGCGCGGCGTGATCGACAGTGTGTGCGGACGCCCGCGTGCGTCGTACAGCAGCAGGCGTTCGCGGTAGTAGGTGACGAGGGAGATCCAGGGCAATGCCTGCGCCTGTGCAGCGGTGGTCACCGCATCGGGATCGACCAGCGAAGGCGCGGCGACCACGATGCGTGGGACTTCGGCCAGCGGCAGCGCGACCATGCGTGGCTCGTCCACCGGGCCGACCCGCACCGCACAGTCGACGCCCTCGGCAATGAAGTCCGGGCGCCGGTCTTCGAGGATCCACTCCAGGCTCAACTGTGGATGCCGGGCGAGGAAGGCGAGCATGGTCGGCAGCAGCTGTGCCTGTCCAAACGCATGCGGCACCATCACACGCAGGCGCCCACGCAGCACGTCGGGTTGTCCCTGCAGTTCGGCCTGGAGCGTTTCCCATTCTTCCACCACCCGCTGCGCGTGCCGCTGGCAGCGCATGCCCTCCTCGGTCAGCTGCAGACCATGCGTGGACCGGTGCAGCAGTCGCAGGCCCAGTTGCCGTTCCAGTGCCTGCAGGCGGCGGCTCACGGTGGGCTGGGTGGTACCCAGCTGCACGGCGGCGGCAGACAGGCTGCCGGCGTCGACGATGCGCAGGAAGGTGCGCAGCAGGTCGAGCCGGTCGGCGCCCGGGGCCATGTCCATCATACGCACCATGTATGAAAAGTATTCATTTGATCCTACTACAGACGTGAGGCGAATAGGCGCAGGCTACCTCCCGTTCCCTGACTGGAGTTGCTGATGTCCACCCCCACGCTTTCCGTGACCGCCCCGCCGGTCGTGGCTCCTTCCACCTCCCTGGTACTGGCGATGGCGGCCGGTGCCGGGTTTTCGGTGGCATCGCTCTATTACAGCCAGCCGATGCTGGGACTGATCGCCCAGGACCTGTCCGCGGGCGAGCGCGCGGCAGGTCTGGTGCCGACCCTGACCCAGCTCGGCTATGCGCTGGGCATCCTGCTGCTGGCGCCCTTGGGGGATCGTTTCGACCGCCGGTCGCTGATCCTGCTGAAGTCCGCGCTGCTGTCGGTTGCACTTGCCGCAGCGGCCGGGGCGGGGCACCTGCCGGGCCTGCTGATGGCCAGCCTGCTGGTCGGGTTGATGGCAACGCTGGCCCAGGACATCGTGCCTGCCGCTGCGGCGCTGGCTCCGGATGCGCAACGCGGGCAGGTGGTCGGACGGGTGATGACCGGTCTGCTGCTGGGCATCCTGCTGTCGCGCGTGGTCAGCGGGATGGTGGCCGAGGCCTGGGGCTGGCGCACCCAGTTCGTGCTGGCGGCCGTGTCCGTGGCGGCGATGGGGGTGGTGATGGCGCGTGCACTGCCCCGCTTCGCACCCACCAGCACCCTGCGCTATCCGGCGCTGCTGGGCTCGTTGCTGTCGCTGTGGCGGGAGCAGCCGCAGCTGCGCCGGGCGGTGGCGAGCCAGTCGTTGCTGGCGGTGGGTTTCAGCGCGTTCTGGTCAACCCTGGCGCTGATGCTGCATGCGCGTCTGGGACTGGGCAGTGCTGCCGCCGGCGCCTTCGGTATTGCCGGTGCGGCGGGCGCGCTGGCGGCGCCGTTCGCCGGTCGCTTCGCCGACAGGCTGGGCAGCCCCGCAGTGGCACGCCTGGCGATCATGGTGGCATTGCTTGGCTTTGCACTGCTGCTCGCCGAATCGTGGCTGCCCGCAGCGGCACTGCTGCCGCTGCTGGTGGCCAGCGCACTGCTGTTCGATTTCGGCTTCCAGTCGGCCCTGGTGGCCCACCAGACACTGGTGTATGGCCTGGCGCCCGCCGCACGCAGCCGTCTCAATGCAGTGCTGTTCACCGGCATGTTCATCGGCATGGCGGCCGGAGGCGCACTTGGCAGCCTGGCATTGGCGCAGTGGGGGTGGCATGGGGTGGCATGGCTGGCGACGCTCTGTGCCGGTGGCAGCCTGCTGATTCGCCTGCGCTGAGCGCTGCGCGCGCAGCCGCGCGTCAATCGTGGCCGCTGTCGTCCAGGCTGATGATGCCGCGGCGCAGGGCCTGGGTGACCGCATGGGTGCGGTCGCCGACGCCCAGCTTGTCCATCAGGCTCTTCATGTGCGCTTTCACCGTCTGCTCCGAGATCTGCATGCGTTCGCCGATGCGCTTGTTCGAGAGTCCGCCGGCAACATGCCGCAGCACCTCGGTTTCGCGCGGCGACAGCCGGTCCTCCACCACGTGCGCGGCGATGCTGGCGGCCACCGCGGGTGGAATAGGCGCACGGCGACCACCGGCCACCATGCGGATGGTATCGATCAGTTCATGGCGCAGCATGTCCTTGAGCAGGTAGGCGCTGGCACCGGCCTGCAGGGCGCGCACCGCGCGCACGTCGCCGCGGTAGGTGGTCAGCACGATGATGCGGGCACGCGGGTCGAGCGCGCGGATCCGCATGATGGCCTCGACACCGTCCAGCCGGGGCATCTGCAGGTCCATCAGCACCACGTCCGGTTGCAGATGCTGGTACTGCGCGATGGCTTCTTCACCGTCGGCAGCTTCGCCCAGCAGCCGCAGGTCCGGCTGGGCGCCGAGCAGGGCCGCCAGGCCGTCGCGCAGCAGCGGGTGGTCATCGACCACCAGCACGCCGATGGGAGGGGAGAGCTCAGTCATGGTCAGGTCTGCTCCAGGGCCAGCGCCAGCGCGACGGCCTTCGGTGATAGAGGCGGCGCGCGGGGACCGACAGCGCCACTTCGGTGCCCAGGCCGGGCCGCGTCCACAGCTTCAGCGCCGCGCCCAGCCGCTGCGCGCGCTCGCGCATGCCCTGCAGCCCCCAGTGGCCGGCACCGGCATGGTCGTCGGCAATGCCAACGCCGTCATCGCGGACATGCAGCAGGAAGCAGCGGGCACCGTAGGACAGCTCGACCTCGATGGCGCTGGCCTGCGCATGCCGCAGTGCATTGCGGATCGCCTCGCGGCCGATCAGGAACACTTCCTCGGCAGCATCCGGCTGCAGGCGGGGCGCGGTGCCTTCCACGGTCAGGCGCAGTGGGTTGGTGCCCTGGCCGGCGTACTCAGCGTGCACATCGGCCAGGGCCGAGGCCAGATCACGACCCGCGAAGGGACCGTCGCGCAGGGCGTTGACCCGTTCGCGGCCCTCGGCCAGATTGCGTTCGGCCAGCTGCATCGCCGATTCCAGCTGGCTGCGCACGGTTTCCGGTGTCTGTGGTGACTGGCTGATCGCGTGCAGGCGCAGGATCAGGCCCTGGCTGCCCTGCAGCAGCGTGTCATGCAGGTCACGGGCGATGCGCTCGCGTTCGCCGTTGCGCTCCTGCAGCCGGGCCCGGAACAGCGCGGCCAGCTGTCCGCTGCGGATCCGTACGGCCATCACCAGCACCGCCAGCACCAGCAGCGCGCACAGCAGCTTGAACCAGACCGTCTGCATGAAGGTCGGTGCGATGCGGAAGCTGCGATGCGCCGGCACCCGGCTCCAGATGCCGTCTTCGTTGGCGGCCTCCACCTCGAAGCGGTAGCTGCCGGGGGCCAGGTTGGTGTAGTAGGCGCGGGTGCTGCTGCCGGCGTCCTGCCAGTCCTCGTCGACACCCGACAGTCGATAGCGGTAGCGGTTGCGTTCGGGCCGGGCCAGTGAAAGGGCCACGTAGTCGATCTGCAGCTGGGTGGTACCAGCGGGCAGGCGCATATTGTCACGCAGTGGTTCGTGCACGTTGCCGTACAGCACATCGCCGATGCGGACGCTCGGCGCCATGCTGTTGACGTGCGCGTGGGTCGTGTCCAGCCATGCCAGGCCCTGGTTGGTGGCCAGCCAGAGCAGCCCGTCACCGGCCAGCACCGCCGTGGAGATCGGACCGCTCTGCAGGGCGACGCCCGGCATGCCGTCCACGGCATCGAACAGCCGCGGCGTCACCGGCAGGCCGGCGCGCAGCGCGTGCCGCAGATGCGCGCTGTCCAGACGCACCAGGCCGCGGCTGCCGTTGAGCCAGAGCCGGCCCTGTGCATCGGCCACCATGCCGGTGATGCCTTCGAGCACGCCCGCAAGGTCGGTGCGTACCGGCATGAAACGTCCGCCGCCCAGGCGTGCGGCCAGGCCCGATTCGCCGGCGACCAGCAACAGATCGCGCTGCTGCAGCAGGGCAGTCACCGGCCCCACTGACAGCCCCTGCGCGGCACCGAAGGTCTCGATCGTGCTATCACCCAGATGACGCAGGCGTCCATCGGCATACCCCAGCAGCAGCTGGCCGTTGTCGTCCATTGCCAGGGAGGAACAGGCCTGCTCGGGCAGGCGCGGTTCGCGCTGCCAACGGCCCTGCGCGTAATGCAGCACGCCGCGCTCGCCGGTACAGACCCAGGCCTGCTCGTCATCGGGAAACAGCAGCGCGTGCAGTGGCTGGCCGGTGAACGGCGCCGGCAGTGCGATCCGTGCGGTCCGGCCGTTACGCGTGCGCGCGAGATTGACCCAGTCGAATTGCCAGATCGGCGTCGGCGCGCCGCGTGCAGCGGCTTTCAGTTGCGCGCCACTGCCGTCGAGCAGCTCCCGGCGCAGGTCATAAGGTGCCAGGTCCTCGCCGTAGCCATACACGCGGCCATCGCTGGCACGGACCAGCGAGCGATACGGATCGGCAGGACCGGCCGACAGCGTTTTCACGCTGCGCGCGCGGAAGCGGTTGAGGCCGAGATTGGTGCCGACCCAGATATTGCCTTCGCGGTCGGCCATGATCGGCACGGCCGACGTCGCGGTCAGGCCATCCGGTGAATCGAAACGTTCCATGCGCACGGCGCGCCTGCCATCGAACGTGACCCTGGCGACCCCACCGTGCGGGCTCATCGTCGCCCACAGCGCGCCATCAGCGGTGAACTGCAGCCGCGCAGCGACCAGCTCCGGCAGGCGGCGTGCCTCGCGCTCGTGCTGTGGCAGCACACCCTCCGCGTTGGCCAGCGGCGAGGTGCCGCGCACGCGGTCGGCCAGCCACACCTCGCCCAGCGGGCTCTCCACCAACGTGGCCATCTGCGAGACAGCGATGCCGGTGTCCTCGAAGCGGACGGCACCCGGCGCGCGTTTCCAGATCTTCAGGTCGGCCAGCACCCAGAAGGTATTGCGGCTGTCCTGCAGGACCCACTGCACGCGCCGCTCGGGCAGGCCTGCGCTGGCCGGTGGCGGCCGCCAGCGCTTGCCGTCGAACCAGCGCAGCCCGCCGTTGATGGCGGCCCAGCGGCGTCCCTGCTGGTCGCGGCTGAAGCGCGGCACCACGCCGACCGGAACCCCTTCCGCGCGCCCGAAGTTGCGCAGCTGGCCATTGGCGAACTGGCTGATGCCCGCCTGGAAATAGCCGATCCACAGCGCATCGCCATCGCCGGGCACCAGGGTGACCATGTTGGTGGAGGGAAATCGGCTGCCGGGCGGTGCGGGCTGCCGCTCGAAGCGACGCCCGTCGAAGCGGTACAGCCCGGAGCCGGTGGCCAGCCAGAGCAGGCCGTCGCGATCCTGGGCGATGTCCCAGATATCGCCGGGTGCGCCCTGTCCCACCCGCCAGGCGGTGTGCTCGTAGCCGGGCAGCCCGCTGCTCACTGCCGGGCGCTGCACGGCGTGGGCGGGCAGGGCGATGCACAGCAGCAGGCACATCAGCAACGCCGTCAGGCGACGCAGGGAAGGGAAGGGGCAGCCATGCATGCAGCGCATTCTCGCAGGTGCGGGGCAGTGCGGGGTGACCCGAACGGGGTAGGCGCCTGCCGCGGCACTCGGCTATCACGCCGGCATGGACCACAGAGACTCTCCATGCAGCGCCTGTTCGTGATGTTTCCTGACCGCGGTCCCGGCGCCGGCCTGTTGTGGCTGCGGCTGTGCGTGGTCGCAGCGCTGTGCGTGCGCCCGTCCGACGCGGGCTGGCTGACGGCTGCCTGCCTGCTGGTCGCCCTGTCGCTGCTGCTGGGGGTGCTGACGCCGCTGTCGGCGCTGCTGGCCGTGCCGTGCCTGTTCTGGCAGTCCGTGCCGTGGGCCCTGGCGTTGCTGCCGTTGGCCCTGCTGGCACTTGGGCCGGGTGCCTACTCGCTGGACGCGCGGCTGTTCGGACGACGTGTGCTGGAGCGACGGTCTCCCCCATTCGGGTAGGTGCTGCCCTCGTCCGTCGGGGGTAGGGCATCGTGCCGGCGCCCCGCACCATGGGGCACCCCGTCGTGGCACCCCTCCATGGCTACCGTATCCCGCCCTGTTCCGACCGTCGCGGCGCTGCCGCCCCGGCAGGCTGCCGCTCTGCAGCGTGCGCTGCATTACATCGATGAACATCTGTCACAGCCGATGCGGGTCACCGAGCTGGCTGACGCGGCCTGCGTGAGCCGCTTCCATCTGGTGCGGCTGTTCCGCACCGGAACCGGCGCGAGCCCACTGCGCTACGTGCGCCGCCGCCGTATCGAGCGTGCCCGTCAGCTGCTGCCCGTCGTGCAACTGCCGATGTCCTGCCTGGCGCAGCAGCTGGGCTTCTTCGACCAGAGCCATTTCGTCCGCAGCTTCCGCGCGGAGACCGGCTGCAGCCCCGGCCAGTACCTGGCTGGAGATGCAGCCCTGTCCCTTCCCCCTGCCCTTGTTCGCAACGGAGTCCATCCATGAGCCTCGCTACCGCAATTCCTGCCAAAGGCCTGCTATCGCCCACCGATCACGCACTGGTCCTGATTGATTTCCAGTCGCAGATGGCATTTGCAACCCACACGATCGACATCTCGGCGCTGCGCAACAACGTCGCGCTGATCAGCAAGGGCGCGCAGGGTTTCAATGTGCCCGTGGTGCTGACCACGGTCGCGGAGACCTCGTTCTCCGGCCCGATGTTTCCGGAGCTGCCGGTGATCTTCCCCGGGCAGAAGGTGTTCGATCGCACCTCGATGAACACCTGGGAAGACCAGCCGGTGATCGATGAGATCAATCGCATCGGCAGGCGTCGCCTGGTGATGGCCGGGCTGTGGACCAGCGTGTGCATCGTGGGGCCTGCGCTGTCAGCGCTGGAGCAGGGTTTCCAGGTGTACGTGATCACCGACGCCTGCGGCGATGTCAGCGTGGAAGCACATGAGCGGGCGATCGCCCGCATGGTGCAGGCCGGTGCGGTGCCGATGACCAGCGTGCAGTACCTGCTGGAGCTGCAGCGCGACTGGGCGCGCGGCGAGACCTATGGCCTGACCACCGGAATCGCCCGTGATCACGCGGGCGGTTACGGCATCGGCATCCAGTACGCCAAGACCATGTTCGGCGCCCAGGAAGGCGGGCACTGACCATGGATCCGGGGCTCGACCTGGCGCTGCTGATCCTGCGCGTGGCGGCGGGCGGCTTCCTGCTGCCCCACGCGCTGGGCAAGCTGTTCGGCTGGTTCGGTGGCCCTGGCCTGGGCGGCTTTGCGGGCGAACTGCGTGGCTTCGGCCTGCCGTCGGCCGCGCCTCTGCCATTGCTGCTGGCCGGGCTGCAGGTGCTGTCCGGAATGGCCGTACTGCTGGGCTGGCAGACACGCATCGCTGCGCTGGCCGCAGCGGCGTTCATCGGCTTCACCGTGCTGCTGGCCGTGCCCAAGGGCTGGTTCTGGATGCGCGCCGGCGCCGAGTACCCCCTGATGTGGACCCTCGTTCTGCTGGCCATCGCGCTGGCCGGGCCGGGAGCCTGGGCGCTGGACAGCCCCGTATTTCCCGGAGACATCGCATGAACCATGAGCCACTCGATCCCGGCCGCCGCAGCGTCGTACTGGGCACCGGCGCTGCCGTGGCGCTGGGCCTTGCCGGACAGGCCGGCGCCGCCCTCGATTCCGCCCCCAAGGAGCGCCGCATGCACACACTGGTCATCCGCAACGCCCGCATCACCACGCTCGATCCACACCGTCCGCATGCACAGGCGCTGGCCGTACAGGAAGGGCGCATCATCGCCGTAGGCAGCGATGAAGAGATCATGCGTGGTTGGGGAGCCGAAGCCACGCTCATCGACGCGCAGGGCAGGCGACTGGTGCCCGGCCTCAACGACAGTCACACCCACCTCATCCGTGGTGGCCTGAACTACAACCTGGAGCTGCGCTGGGACGGGCTGCGTTCGCTGGCCGATGCAATGGCCATGCTCAAGGCACAGGTCGATCGCACCCCGGCGCCGCAATGGGTGCGCGTGGTGGGGGGCTTCACCGCCGCCCAGTTCCACGAGAAGCGCCTGCCGACCCTGCAGGAGCTCAACCAGATCGCACCGGATACGCCGGTGTTCCTGCTGCACCTGTATGACCGCGCGCTGCTCAACGGGGCGGCGCTGCGTGCATGCGGCTACACCCGCGAAACGCCGGACCCGCCCGGTGGCCAGATCGTGCGCGATTCGCTGGGCAACCCCACCGGCCTGCTGCTGGCCAAGCCCAATGCGTTGATTCTGTATGCGACGCTGGCCAAGGGGCCACGCCTGCCGGTCGAATACCAGGCCAACTCCACCCGTCACTTCATGCGCGAGTTGAACCGGCTCGGCATCACCTCGGTGATCGATGCCGGGGGAGGCTTCCAGAACTATCCCGAGGACTACCAGGTCATCGAGCAGCTGCACCGCGACGACCAGCTGACCGTGCGTATCGCCTACAACCTGTTCACGCAGAACAAAGGCAAGGAAGTGGATGACTTCCGTGGCTGGAGTGAGATCCTGCAGCCCCGCCAGGGCGATGATCTGCTGCGCCACAACGGCGCCGGCGAGATGCTGGTGTTCTCGGCAGCGGACTTCGAGCTGTTCAGCGAACCACGCCCCGAGCTGCCGCCGGAACTGGAGCCGGAGCTGCATGATGTGGTGAAGCTGCTGGTGCAGAAGCGCTGGCCGTTCCGCATCCACGCGACCTATGACGAGAGCATCGGCCGCATCCTCGATGTCTATGAGCAGGTCAACCGCGAAGTACCGTTCGATGGACTGCACTGGTTCATCGATCACGCCGAGACCATCACCCCGCGCAACATCGAGCGGATCCGGGCACTGGGTGGAGGCATTGCGGTACAGCACCGCATGGCCTACCAGGGCGAAGCGTTCGTCGAACGCTATGGCGTGCAGGCGGCACGGCACACGCCGCCGGTGAAGCGCATGCTGGCCGAAGGCGTGCCGGTCGGCGCCGGCACCGACGCCACCCGCGTGGCCAGCTACAACCCCTGGGTCGCGCTGTCGTGGCTGGTCACCGGGCGCACCGTCGGCGGCCTGGCGCTGTATGGGGAGGAGAACCTGCTGGAGCGCGAGCAGGCCTTGCGCCTGTGGACGCAGGGCAGCGCATGGTTCTCCGGCGATGAAGCGGTGAAGGGCACCTTGAGGGAAGGCCAGTTGGCCGATTTCATCCTGCTCTCGGCCGATTTCTTCCGCGTCGAAGATGCCCGCATCGCCGACATCACCAGCGTGCTTACCGTGGTCGGTGGCCGCATCGTGCATGCCGGCGAAGACTATGCCGGACTGGCGCCGCAGCTGCCGCCGGCGATGCCGGACTGGTCGCCGGTCAACCGGTTCGGGGGGTATCACGTGAGCGGCGCGGCCACCGGCCTGGCGAAGGCGCATCACCATCACCATGGTGCGGCCTGCAGGACCCACGGTGCACACGACCATGCCGCGCGCCATGCAGCACCCAGCAATGATCTGACCGCATTCTGGGGTGCGATGGGATGCTCGTGCTTCGCATTCTGAGCCTCGCCCTGCTGGCCGCGCCGTCCCTTGCGCTCGCCTGCGAGGGGGGCTACTGCAGCGATGCCGCTGACGGCACGTTGCAGTGGGATGCCTCGATGCGTCTGCGCGGCATGTACTACGACCCGACCCGCTTCGGTATCGGCGGCGGCGAGGATGGCTACGGCCTGCTTCGCGCATTGGCGTCGGCCACCTACGGTGAACGCGACTGGAAGGCGATGCTGCAGCTGGGCGTGCACGGGGAGCGTGGGAGGGCCGGTGGACCTGGCAGGACCGATCGGGGTGCGCTGGATGTGCAGCAGGCGTACTGGCGCTGGCAGCGCGACGGCCTGCATGTGCAGCTCGGGCGGCAGGAGGCGGGCCATGGCAGCTCGCGCCTGCTGTCGGTGCGCGACGGGCCGAATATCCGCCTGGCCTTCGATGGTGCCAGGGTCGGATGGCAGGGCGGACTGGGCGTGCTGGAACTGATGGCACTGCGTCCGGTGGAGAACCGGCCGGGTGCGTTCGATGACCGTGGCGAACGCGGTGCGCATCTGTGGGGTGCCTATGCAACCACGGCGCCAGGCCAGGGTCCGGGCCAGTGGGACCTCTATCTGCTGGACTATCGCCGGGAGGACGCCCGCTTCGCGGCAGGCGCCGGCATCGAGCGCCGGCAGACTCTCGGGGCGCGCTGGTTCGGCCAGGCCGGATCGTTGGACTGGAACAGCGAGCTGGTCGTGCAGGGCGGTGAGCTGCGGACCACCAGCGAGCAGCTTGATATCCGCGCGTGGACGCTGGCCACCGATACCGGTTGGCGTTGGCCGCAACTGCCCTTGCAGCCACGGCTGGGACTGAAGGCCGACATCGCCAGTGGTGATGGCCGCCGGAACGACGCCCGGCTGGGCACCTTCAATGCCCTGTTCCCGAAATCGGTCTACTTCAGCGAAGCCAGCCTGCTGGCGCCGGCGAACCTGATGGACGTGCAGCCAACCCTCACACTGCGGTTGCACGAATCCGTCACCACTGAACTGGGCATGCAGATGGCCTGGAAGCACCGCCGCGCCGATGCGGTGTACACCACGCCCGCACCGCTGGTGGCGTTGCCCGGCAGCGCAGGCGGCGCGCGCAGGATCGGCCGCCAGTACAAATCCGAAACCCGCTGGCAGGCCAGTGCACACTGGCAGTGGCAGCTGCAGCTGGCCTGGGTCGATGCCGGTCCTGCGCTGACGCAGGCCGGTGGCCAGGACACGTTGTTCGCCTCGATCGTTGGAGCATGGCAATGGTGAATGCACGCACATCGCAACCTCCCGCACCGGCCGCAGGTGCCTGGTCCCCGCTGAAGATCCGCATGTTCCGCTCGATCTGGCTGGCGATCCTGGCCAGCAACATCGGTACGTGGGTCAATGACGTGGCCGCGGCCTGGGTGATGGCCGAACGCACAGGATCACCGTTGATGGTGGCCCTGGTGCAGTCAGCCACAACCGTACCGATCGTGCTGCTGGCACTGGCCGCAGGAACCCTGGCCGACATCGTCGATCGCCGCACGTACCTGCTGGCCACCCAGGGATGGATGCTGGCAGTGGCGGCCTTGATGGCGGTGCTGACCTCGCTCGGCATGCTGACGCCGCAGCTGCTGGTGCTGCTCACGTTCTGCATGGGATGTGGCGCGGCGATGGCGATGCCGGCGCAGGCAGCGATCGTCTCCGAGCTGGTTCCGCAGCCGATGCTGCCGTCGGCAGTGGCGCTGAATTCGATCGGCATCAACATCGCCCGTTCGATCGGGCCTGCTGTCGGTGGCCTGATCGTCGCCCAGCTGGGAGCCGTGTGGGCCTTTGGCTTCAATGCCATCACCTTCGCTGCGATGCTGTTCGTGGTCTGGGGCTGGAAGCGTGACCCGAAGGCATCGAGCCTGCCGCCGGAAGGCTTCGGTGCCGGACTGAAGGCCGGACTGCGCTATGCCAGCCGCGCCGGGCGTCTGCAGGCGGTGCTGATCAAATCGGTCGGCTTTTTCTTCTTCGCTGCGGCGATGAACGCATTGTTGCCGGTGGTGGTGCGAGGGCAGATGCATGGCGGTGCAGGGCAGTACGGCATGCTGCTGGGCTGCATCGGCATCGGCGCGGTTGCCGGGGCGCTGCTGCTGCCTAGATTGCGCGCACAGCTGGACCGCGATCTGCTGGTGTTGCTGGCGACGCTGGCGCTGGCACTGAGCTTGGTTGGACTGGCGCTGACCCGCAGCTGGTACCTGCTGCCGGTGGTGATGCTGGTTAACGGTTTTGCCTGGATCACGGTGCTGTCCTCGTTGCAGATCGCCGCACAGACGGCGGTTCCGGCGTGGGTGAGGGCACGAGCGCTGGCGCTGTACATCATGGTGTTCTCGGCAGGCATGGCCGCCGGCGGCCTATGCTGGGGCGCGCTGGCGCAGCGAACATCGCCGGAACTGGCGCTGCTGGTTGCGGCAGCAGGCGCGGTCATCGGCGGGCTGCTGGTGTGGAGGGTGCGAATCGCTGGCACCGAAGATCTCAACCTGCGCCCTGCGGGTCATTGGCCGGCGCCGGAACTGTCGGTGCCGGTCTCCAACGATCGCGGGCCGGTGCTGGTGACGATCGAATACCGCATCGATGCCGCCGACCGTGCATCGTTCCAGGCGCAGATGCGCGCGCTGGGCACGGTCCGGCGCCGCGACGGTGCGGTGGTGTGGGGCGTGGTCGAAGATGTGGCCAGCCCGGGCATCCATCTGGAGTATTTCGTGACCCCGTCCTGGCTGGAGCACCTGCGCCAGCACGAGCGCATTACGGCCGACGACAAGGCGATCCAGGAAGTGCTGCGTGCCCTGCACCGTGGTGAACGCGCGCCGGTGGTACGTCATTTCGTCGGCGGGCATGACCCGTTGCCCACGGCGGTACCGCACCATCACAGCGATATCTGACAGGTAGCGCCGGGCCATGCCCGGCGGATGCTGGATACGTTCGCCGGGCAATACCCGTCGCTACCCCGCAGGAGCTGCGGCGCAGTGGGGCGCCGCCGCGGGACATCATTTGCGGGCGAACGCCAGCAGGTCGGCGTTGAAGCGATCGGCATGGGTGACGGTCAGGCCGTGCGGCGCGCCGGGGTAGACCGTCAGTTCGGCGTCCTTGATGATCTGCGAGGACAGCTTGGCCGACGCATCGAAGGGGACGATCTGGTCGTCGTCACCGTGCACGACCCATGCCGGCACGTCGATCTTCTGCAGATCTGCGGTGTAGTCGACTTCCGAGAATTCATGGATGCAGTCGTACTGGCCCTTCACACCGCCCAGCATGCCCTGCAGCCAGAACGAATCGCGCATGCCCTGGGTGACCGTGTTGCCGTCACGGTTGGCGCCGAAGAAGGGCGTGGCCAGGTCCTGGAAGAACTGCGAACGATCACCGCCGGTGCCCTTGCGGATGCCGTCGAAGACCTCCAGTGGCGTTCCGGCCGGGTTGCCCGCGGTCTTCAGCATCAGTGGCGGTACCGCACCGACCAGCACCACCTTCGCCACGCGCGCGCTGCCATGGCGGCCGATGTAGTGGGCCACCTCGCCACCACCGGTGGAGTGGCCGACCAGGATGGCGTCCTTCAGGTCCAATGCGTCGATCACCGCGGCCAGGTCGTCGGCGTAGGTGTCCATGTCGTTGCCGTCCCAGGTTTGGCTGGAACGACCGTGGCTGCGCCGGTCGTGGGCGATCACGCGGAAGCCGTTCTGGCCCATGAACAGCATCTGCGGGTCCCAGGCGTCTGAGGACAGTGGCCAGCCGTGCGCGAAAACGACCGGTTGCCCGGTGCCCCAGTCCTTGTAGAAGATGCGGGCGCCGTCGTTGACGGTGATGTAGTTGCTCATTGCGGTTTCCTTGGCGGAAGGGAAGGACGGCGGCGGCGAAGGTGGCCGTCGCCTGTGGCAGTACAGCGCAGAGGTGATGCAGTGGCTTGCACGGCTGTGCTGGATGAGCACGGATGTGACGCGGATCGCTCTGGCGCGCGGCGCTCGTCGTACCGACCATGAGTGCTGGTCGTGGGAGGGGGTGAAGATGAGGACTCTGCCGGGATGGGGGCTGCTGGCCATGCTGTTGGCGACATCCGCAGCGGCGCAGACCCAGGTCTACAAGTGCACGGACGGCGGGCGTGCGCTGTACCAGCAGACGCCTTGCCAGGGGCAGGCGGAGTGGCGCTGGGAAGTGCCCGCCGAGCAGTCGCTGCCGCGCGGCAGTGCGCCGCTCACCGCCGAGGCGACCCCCACGGGTAACGGTGGACGCAGGCCGACGCGGCGATCGGGTCGTGCACAGGGGGCGTTGATTCCGATCAGTGCGGATGCTGCGGCCTGTGCACGGGCGCGCAGGATGCGCACGGAGGCGCTGGCCAGAACGCGCCGGGCGGATTTCGTCCAGCGCAGGCAGTGGGACGATGCCGTGTTCGAGGCCTGCCGCTGAAACGGGTCGCAATCAGGCCAAAAACGACAACGGCGCCGTTCGGCGCCGCTGTCGGGTTCTGTCGGGGGATTCAGCGAACGTCGCTGGCCGCTGCCGGCGCGGGTGTGCTGTCCGGCTTCGGCAGGCTCAATTCGGGGTTGCCCTGTTCGGCCTGCAGGATCTGGATGCGGCGCTGCAGGGCGTCCAGCTGGCTGTTGGTGCTCTGCACATCGGTGCTCAGGCTGACGGCCTGCTGCTGGGCCTGCTGCAGTGACGCGCTGACCTGGGCCGACTGCGCCTGCTGCTGCTCCATTTCCTGCTGCAGGGTACGCAGGCGCTCTTCGTTGTAGGCCACCAGGCGCTCGGTATAGCGCTTGCCGGCTTCCAGGCGGGTGGTATCGATGTAGACCTGCGCGAGCTGTTCGGTCTGCTGCACGAACGTGCGATAGACCCGCTCGGCGTTGTCGACGGCATCGGTCTTGATGACGCGCCAGAAGTTCTTTTCCTGGAACAGGGCGACGTAGTAGGTCAGGGTACTGGCATTGAAAAGCAGGCTGGCGCCGTAGTTGCCGTTGTACGTGGTACGCAGTTCGGTCAGCTGGCGTGCGTCCATCAACTGCTTGAGCTCGTCCACCGTGTTGCGTACCACGGGTGCGCTGCTGCGTACCGGTTCGGCTGCGCCTTCGCGGCTGCTGCGCGCCGCCAGTGCGGACGGTGCCGCCAGCAGCATGGCCACGGCCAGCAGTGCCGCGCCGCGCGCGTGGCGGGCGAAGACGGTGCCCCCTGAAGTTTCTCGCATGTCTGGACCATCCACGGATGAGTGTGGGTTGAGATGGAAGTGTTCCCCGCCCGGGAGTCTAGCATGCGCGGCGGCGGCGCCAAGGGCGCCGGCCCGGCTCAGAACACAAGCTGTGCGCCATTGCACTGGATGGACTGGACGTTGACATCGGTGCGGCCCAGCTCCAGCCCCAGCAGGCTGGCCAGGGTCGTGCTCAGCAGGGAGCCGACGGTGTTGAGCACCGGCTTGAGCGCGGCCAGCACCGGGTTCAGCACGGTGCACAGCACACCGCTGCAGGACACGTTGTTGCCGGGCGCGGTGACACCCCCGCCGGCCGCCGCGTCGAGGAAGCCGTCCGGGGCGGTCTGGATGTACGAGGCCAGATTGGTGCGGACGCAGCCGTTGTAGTCGATCAGGTTGCCCAGCAGGCTGTCGCAGCGGTTGATGAGCAGCCCGCCGACCAGTGAGCCGAGCAGCCCGTCGAGCAGACCCAGGCCCTGTCCCGTCACGGTGGCGCGGTAGCCTGCCCAGACCGAGCCATCTTCCCAGCAGGTGCCCAGCCCGATCAGGCAGGGTTTGGGCACGCCCTTCTTGACCGTCCAGTTGCCCAGCGGTGCCAGGTTGCGCGACGGGTCGCCGTCGCGCAGCAGGGGAATGAGCTGGTCGACGTTGTAGCGGCCGCCCGAGGGGAACGCTGCCTGCAGGTAGCGGTCGGCCAGTGCCTTGGCCGTGTCGTTGGCATTCATGCCCTGTGCCGGCGAGCTCAGCATGCCCGACAAAACACGCAGCAGCTCGTTGACCAGGTGCGAGACCGCGTCACCGACGGCCAGGGGATTGATCCGGGTGGTGCCGGTCTGGCCGGCGGCCAGGGTCAGGCTCTGCGTGCCGGTCAGCGCCGGCAGGGTGATCTTGTCGTTGATCAGCGGCCGTCCCAGCAGTGTCAGCAGTTGTTCGTTCTGCAAGGTGGCGTCGCAGACATTGCTCTTGGAGAAACGGTCGGCGGCATTGACCTTGCCGACGCACGCGCGCAGTACCGAGGAGTCCACCTGGATGGTGGCGGTGGGCGGTGCCGCGCTGCACTGGATGCTGGTCAGTGTTCCCATCGCGTTGGCCACGTCCACATGCAATGGCAGGTGCAGGCGCGTGCCCAGCAGGTTGAGCAGTGGCCCCACCCCGAACAGGCGGTCGCTGTCGACGTCGACCATCAGCCGGACCTGTGCGTTGTAGGCCCGCGAACCGACACCGCCGATGGCGATCGACGGCGGTTCGACAACACCTGCCTTGATATCCATGCCGAGCAGGTTGAGGTTCGGCACCGCTACGCCATTGCCGTCATTGGCGATGGAGATGGCTGCATTGACCAGGTCAAGCACGTTGATCTGCGACTGCAGCGCACTGCCCACCGTGCCGTCGGGAGAGATCACCTCGGCGAACAGTCCGCCGCCGCCGTTCTGGCTGCCCAGCGCGATATTGACCCGATTGATGTCGAGGCGGGTGGCCACCAGGTCGGACAGCGCACGCAGCTGCACGCCCGCGGTGGTGCTGCGGCCGACCACCGTGGCGGTGGCGTCCACCAGCCGTGCCAGTGAAACCTGGTTCAACGACAGCAGGCGATTGAAGTCGGCCACGCTGAGATTGGCGGTGACCGGAATGCCGAGCGCATTGAGCAGGCCTGACGGTGTGATGTTGGCCTGCGCCAGTCCGTCGTACGACAGCACCGTGGCGTTGGTGACGTCCAGCCCCACCAGGCGCAGGGTGCCCATCAAGGGCGAGTTGCCGTTCGTGCGCAGCAGCTGCGAACCCACCGCGAACACCGCCGTCGGTTCCGAGCGGCGTGCCACGGCCTGCACGGTGATGGTCGGCAGGCTCTCGTTCTGGCCGAAGAACGGCAGCACGCTGCGGGTCGCAACCACCCGCACCGCATTGCGCGGATTGCTGGCGTCGACCGTCTCGCTGAAGCGGTTGCCTCCGCGTGCGGCGCTCCAGTTGCCGCAGCGGACCTGCACCGTGCCCGGGAACTGGTTCTGCGTGAGTGCGCTCTGCCGCGCGGCGCTGTTGTCGCCGTTGTTCGATGTACACAGCTCAAGTCGCTGTGCACCTGCCAGCGCCGCCAGGTCCACGACCTTCTGCGCATCGCGCTTGGCCCAGAACAGGAAGCCGACCTCGATCAGACCCAGCATGGCCACCAGTGCCAGCATCACCAGCATCATGGTGACGGACATGCCGCCGCGCGGGCGGTGGAAACGGGGCTGGCGAGAGCGGTTCATGGCATGCCTCAGCGTCCGGAGTTGGAGGTGCTCTTGGAACTGCCGACATCCGTGTCGAAGAAGGCGGGGATGTCCTGCTCGAAACTCTTCAGGTAGCGCGCGTAGCTGGCGGTGGCCTGATCACCGAGGATCGGCAGCCGCGGGCCGGCCTGTTGCCCGGACGCCTGCAGCTGGAACAGCTGGCGCGTGGCATCACCGACCTCGTTGCGCCGCGGCGCAGCCGGTGCAGCGGCCACCCGGGCAGGAGGCGCGGGCGGCATCGCGGGGGGCGGCGCAGGCGCCGCGAGGTCGACGGTTGCCAGTGCTTCGGCCTGCTGCGGCGCGATGGCAGGGGCCGCTGCCGGGCTGCCTCCCAGCATCTGGCCGGTCAGCGGCGCCTGTGGCGCCTGTGCGTGGGCTCCCGTGGCAAGCAGGCAGCAGGTGACCGCAGGCAGCAGGCGTCGGATCAGGGTCATCGCGGTCATGGCGTGTTCTCGGTCGGGTGGTCGGACGTGCCGAAGCGCTCCAGCATCGACGGCGGCAGACGGGAGGGATCGCGATCGCGGGCGTCACGGCGTGTTTCGGCCGCCAGCCGGCTGCCGGCCGGGGCGGGGGCGCGGGATGGCACAGTGGCGATCCGTGCCGTGCTGCTGGCCGCCGATGCCTGGGCTTGGCGCTGCTGCAGCCGGCTGCGGATCTGCTGGGCCTGCTGCTGGATGCTGCGCCGGGTGTCTTCGTTGAGGTTGGCCTGCGCAGCCAGGCGTTCAGCCGTGGCGTTGTCGCCGCGCAGGACCGCCCACAGCGCCAGGTTGGCGGTCGCCTTGGCGTTGCCCGGTGATAGTTCCAGTGCTTTGGCCAGCGGCTCGCGGGCCTGATCGAAGCGGCCGGCACGCAGACGCGCATACCCCAGGTCACCCAGGTAATCGGTATTCAACGGCTGCAGCTGGGTGGCGCGGGCCAGCGACAGTTCGCTGCCGGCCTCGTCATCGCGATGCGCGGCGATCAGGCCCAGGCCATGTGCCGCGGCGGCGGCCTGCGGCCCGCTGCTGAGTTCGCGGTACAGCGCGGCCGCGGCGTCGGTCTGGCCGGTCTCGCGCAGTGCATTGGCCTGCAGCAGGCGCAGCGCCGGAGGATCGCCGTAGCGCTGGCGGAATGCATCCACATGCGCCAGCGAGGCGTACCAGGCCCCTTGCAGCTGCATGCGCTCGATCAGCTCAAGGTAGGCATTGCGGCTGTCCTGCGGCGCGGGCCCGGGCTCGGCCAGGGTGGGCGCGCGCAGGTACTTCGGGGTGGACGAGGCGCATCCCGCGACGGCAGTGGCAAGAGCAAACAACAGACAGGCGTGGCGCAGAGCAGGCATGACGGTCATCCCATGTTCGACAGGGTTTTGGCCAGCGCGACCAGCGCGGGCCCGGCCAGCACCAGCATCAGTGCAGGCAGCAGGGTCAGCATCATCACCACGGTCATCTTCACCGAGAGCTTGCCGACCTTCTCTTTCAGAGCATTGCGGCGCTGTTCGCGCAGCCGGATGCTGAACTGGCGCAGCGGCTCCTGCACCGCGCCGCCGTGGGCGTGCACCTGCAGGATCAACTGCACCAGGCTGGACAGGTCGTCATCGCCGTAGACATCGCTGAGCCGGCGCAGCGACTGGGCGCGAGTGCGTCCATGGGTGTAGGCGACGTTCGCCTCCTGGATCTCGCCACCGAGCACCGGCAGTGCGTCGCGCAGCTTGTCGCCCAGGGTCTGCAGGCTCTGATCCATGCTGAAGCCAACCCCCTGCAGAAGGCGCAGCAGGTCGATCAACAGCGGCAACTCGTTGTTGACGGCGCGCCGCCGCCGCTTGACCCACGCGGCCAGCACGAACTTGGGCAGCAGCAGGCCGGCGGCGAGCGCGCCGACGATCACCATGATCCGGGCCAGGCCGGTGGCATCGCTCACGGCCAGGGTCAGCGCCAGCACCAGTACTGCCAGCAGCAGGCGAAGGCCCAGATAGATCGCCGTGCCGCGACGGGTGTTCCAGCCGGCCAGATCAAGCAGCAGGCGATCCTCGCCTGCCAGCAGTGCGGCTTCCAGGCGCCCGCCGCTGAGCGTCCGGCCGAAGCGCTCCAGCCAGCCCAGTGAATCCCTGCGGGCCGCGTCCTCGTCGGCGATCGGATCACGTGGCTGCAATGCGGTCTTCAGCGTTGCCGCACTGCGGTCCTCGCGATGGCTGCGGACCCAGCCGCCCACACCGAGCAGGGCGACGCCGGCGGCCAGGACCAGCAGGGCAAGTGCGAACCAGGCAGTTGCGCTCATCGGGAACCTCCGCTGCGGATGCTCATAGCGACTTGGCCAGGCGATACAGCAGGAAACCACCGAGCAGTTCCAGGCCCAGGGCGATCAGCAGGATCTTGTGACCGAGCGGATCGTGCAGGACGGGCTGGAAGAACTCGGGGCTGGAGATCGCCATCAGTACGGCGCTGGCGGGCGGAAGCAGTCCCAGCACCCAGGCCGACATGCGGGTCTCGGACGTGGTGGCTGACAGCTCCTGCTGGGCCTGCTCCAGGTCGCGCATGAAATCGCCCATGCGCTGCAGGATCTGATCGGCGCGGCCGCCGATGCGGACGCTGACGCCCATCACCACGGCCAGCACCTTCAGCACCTCCATCCGATAGGGCTGCGCGGCGAGGTTCAGTGCGCGGTCCAGGTCCATGCCGCCCCGCGCGTATCGCACGGTGGTGTCCAGCAGCTCACGCAGTGGCGGCGTCGCCTGTTGCGACGCGACCTGGAAGGCCGACTGCAGGCTGTTGCCGAGCGCGGTCAGGCGGACCAGGTTGTCGAGGAAGTCCGGCAGCTGATGCAGCAGCTTGGCCTGCAACTTGGCGGTGCGGCGCATGATCCACAACCAGCAGCCCAGCAGGTACAGCAGCAGCGTCAGCGGCAGCATCCATGCCGTTCCCAGCCGCAGCATCGCGAACAGCGAGAGGGCCAGGCCGGGCACCAGCAGCATCAGCGGCACCTTCCAGCCGGTGGCGAGGCCCGCGCGTTGCAGCAGGCCATTCCAGGGCAGCGCGCGACGGCCAGCTGCTGCCGGCAGCGGCCGCGATCCATCGTTGGCCGCAGCCGCGTTGCTGCCCGGGCCCGCGCTGCCACGTGCCAGCTGCTGTTCGGCATGCTGCAGGGATGCCTGCCGCTGTTCGCGGCTGTTGGCGGTGCCCCACAGCCATACCGCCAGCGCCAGCAGCACCGACACGATGCTCAATACGCCCAGCAGCAGGCCGGTCCCCATGTTCAGTAGTCTCCGTAGAGGGATTCGCGCAACAGTTGGCGGAACGGCTCGAGCTTGTGCGAGTGCGGCTGGAAGCCCAGCCCGATCCAGCGGTCGGTCTCCTTGCCACTGCCGTCGATCTGCACTTCGTGGCGGAACATCTCCTGGGTGGTGATCAGGTTGTCGCTGACGCCGGTGATCTCGGTGATCGATACCAGCACGCGCCGGCCACTGCCGAGGCGCGAGATCTGCACGATGAAATCGATCGCGCTGGCGATCTGCCGGCGCAGGCTGTCTTCGCTGCCCTGGAACCCGGCGAAGCCGGCCAGCATCTCGATGCGATAGAGACAGTCGCGCGGCGAGTTGGCATGGATGGTGGCCATCGAGCCGTCGTGGCCGGTGTTCATCGCCTGCAGCATCTCCAGCACTTCCGCGCCGCGCACCTCGCCGACCACGATGCGGTCGGGGCGCATGCGCAGGCTGTTGCGCACCAGGTCACGGATGCTGACGGCGCCCTGTCCCTCCGCACCACCGATGCGGCTCTCCAGGCGCACCACGTGCGGATGGTTGAGTGAGAGCTCGGCGGTGTCCTCGACGGTGATCACGCGCTCGGTGGGTGGCACGTAGCTGGCCAGGGCGTTCAGCAGCGAGGTCTTGCCCGAGCTGGTGCCACCGGAGACGAGGATGTTGCAGCGACCCAGCACCATCGCCTTCAGCAGCGCCTGCATCGGCGCATCGAAGGTGCCCTTGGCCAGCAGTTCATCGGGCGTGAACGGGTCCTTGCGGAACTTGCGGATGGAGACCATCGGGCCGTCCACCGCCAGCGGCGAGATGATCGCATTGAGGCGGCCGCCGTTGGGCAGGCGCGCATCCACCATCGGGTTGGAGTCATCCAGGCGCCGGCCAAGTGGTGCGAGGATGCGGCGCAGGATGCGCAGCAGATGGGTGTCGTCGGTGAAGCGCTGGGTTGCGCGCTTGAGCTGTCCGCCCTGCGAGACGTGCACATCCTTGAAGCCATTGATCAGGATGTCTTCGATGGTGGGATCATGCAGCAGGTCGTCCAGCGGGCCGAAGCCGGTCAGCTCCTTGACCAGGCCCTCGGCCACCACCTGCATCTCCTCTTCATTGATCGGGATGCGCCACTCCTGGATGAAACCCACGGTCTGCACCTGCACCCAGCGCGCGATCGTGTCCGGAGCCCAGGAATCGATATCGATGCGCTCGTCCTCGATGCTGTTGAGCAGGTGCTCATGCGCCGCGGACAGCACCTTCTGGTACTGCTCGGTCTCTGCGAACGGCAGATTGCCCGCAACGTGGTCAGGAACGGTGTGGCGGGCGACGGCGTGCGGAAACGGGGTTACTTTGTCTTCCATTGCGATCCACCCAGGGCAAGGGCAAGTCTTTCCCGCAGGCCGTGCGTCTGGACCGGGCATGCAGCCGGATCCAGGCGTTGGACGAGCGGGGCGAGGGCACGCAGGTACGGATCACGCGGCGCGTCCTGCAGCAGCAGGTGGCCGTGGCTGGCGGAGGCACGTACGCGTGGTCGTTCGGGGAGCGTGGCCAGCAGTGGAAGCTCGAACCGTCGGGCGATCTGCTCCGGGCTCATGCCGCTGCTGTCGTCATGGCGGTTGATCACCAGTTGCAGGCGCTTCTCCCGTTCGCGCTGGCCGGACAGATGCTTGAGCGCATGGTCAAGCGAGACCAGAGTGGCAATCGAAGCGTCCGCGACCAGCCAGATCTCGTCGGCCTGGTCCAGCAGCAGCGGTGGCAGTTGACGCAGCGGGCAGCCGCCGGCGTCGCACAGCACGCTGGCAAACACGCCGCGCAGCCGCTGGAGCAGGGCGCCCGGATCGGACGGTGGCAGCGCATCGCTGCCGCTGGCGCGGTCGAGCAGGACCAGTCCGCTGTCATGGCGCGCCATCGCAGTGCGCGCCAGGGTGGCGTCGATGCGGCTGGCATTGCGCAGTGCGTCTTCGTAGTGGAAGCGGCTGTCCAGATTGAGGTAGAGCGCCAGGTCGCCCGCCGGCTGCGCCAGTTCCAGCAGCAGACCGTCCTGGGTGCTGGCCTCGCCCTGCGCCAATGCATGGGTCTGTTGTGCAAGCACGGCCAGATGCGCGGCCAGTGTGCTGGTGCCGACCCCGGCACGTACGCCCAGCAGCAGGATCAACCGCGCCTTGTGCGGCTGGTGTGCGGCAGCGGCGGGCCGGGGCGAGAGCGCGCGGCGCAGCGCGGCCTCGATGCCGGTGTTGTCGCTGTCCAGGTCGAGCACATCGCGCAGGCCGGCGCGCAGCGCCATCACCACGCCTTCGACCTGCCCGGCACTGGTGGCGCCAACGGCGACCAGCGCAAGGTCCGGCTGGGTCTGCTGCAGCTGCTGCGCCAGCACGGTCGAGGCGGCGGCGTGCTCGGGGCGGAAGTCGAGCAGTACCAGATTCTGCGGACCGCGTTGCAGGTCCTGCGCGGATGTCGGCTCACCGCTGTCCTGCCAGTGCAGGGTGGTGGCAGGCGGCAGCTTGGCCGCCAGCCGCGGCAGCAGTTCGCGATCCATCCCGTACAGGACCAGGTTCATCGGCGGTCCTTGCGGATGCAGCGGCTGGGCAGTGGCGTAGGGCATGGGCGTGGTATCGCAGGCATCATGGATTCAACGTGAGAAACCGGGCACCGGGTCCTGGCTGACCGGACCCAGCAGCCAGGAACCCCACTCAGGCAGGTTGGGCCGGGCCTCGCGCTCGCCTGGCAGTGCCAGCTCGGCATTGCGGGCGAGGGGCTGCACCAGCCGTGGCGTGACGATGATCACCAGTTCCTTGTCCTGGCGCTTGTAGTCGAAATCGCGGAAGAACGAGCCGATGATCGGCAGGTCGCCCAGCAGCGGGATCTTGTTCACCGTGGAGGCGACCGTCGAGCTGACGAGACCGCCGATCACGAAGCTCTCGCCATCGCCCAGCTCCACTGTGGTATCGGCACGGCGGGTGCTGATCGACGGAATCTGCACACCGTTGAGGGAAATGGCGTTGGTGTAGTCGAGGTCGCTGGCTTCCGGCGCCACCTTCAGGGCGATGCGGTTGGGCGCGAGCACGGTCGGGGTGACGGTCAGGCCGATGCCGAACGGCTTGTAGGTGATGGTGGTGGTCCCCAGGCCCTGGGGTTCGAGGATCGGCAGTTCACCACCGGCGAGGAAGCTGGCGCTCTGGCCGGACAGCGCGACCAGAGTCGGCTCGGCCAGCACCCGGGCCATGCCATTGGACTGCAGCAGATCGAGGTCCGCATTCCACAGGCCCTTCGTCGAGCCGAACACCAGGCGGAAGGCCGACGAGATGGGCGATTCCGATTCGTTGCTGGAATTGCCCTCCTGCATGCCGGGCAGCACGCCGGTGTTGCCCGGCAGGATGCCGCCCGGACGAGCGAAGCCATAGGCAAAACCGCCGTTGCGGTTCTGGAAGCTGATGCCGACCTGTTTCAGCGCGGTCTTGTTGAACTCGACCACCTTCACCTCGACCTGGACCACACCGCCGCTGGCGATGGTGGAGGCATCGGCGAGCTGGCCATCCTTGCCCAACGCCATCGCGGCCGCCTTCTGTTCCTGCATGTGCGAGAGCGCACTGTCGGTGCTTCCCTGCAGCAGGCCCTGCTGGTCCTGCTGGGTGAACACCAGACCGCTGGAACCCGCATCGGCCGCCCCCTGCACCGCGCTCTGCACGCGGACCTGCACGCGCTGTGGCTCCGACTGCTTGCGGTGCCACAGCAGCAGGGTGGTGGTGCCGGGGGCCTTGCCGACCAGCAGCGCCTGGCGCTGGCCTCGCAGCATCACGATATCGGCGACGCCCGGATCGGCGATGGCCACCCGTTCCAGGTCCGCGGGCAGTGTCCAGGGCCGCTGTTCGCGGGCCTGCAGCACCAGGTCGTCAGCAGCCACGCTGGTCGCAGGCGCCAGCAGCACCAGCAGCAGAGCGAGCCAGCGCTGGCGGGAGGAGGGGCTTGGACTCTGGCGACGTTCGGTCATGGAAGCTCTCGGTGCAGGTCAAAGGGAGCCGCGGGGCGCAGAACCATCGCCGCGGATGATCTCGATTCCGGATGCGCGCGGTGCGCTGCGGCGGGCGGCGGGGGGCTGTGCGGGGGCGTCGTTCACCGTGCGTGCGCGTGCGCTGCTGCGGCCGGCCAGGGCATCGCCATCGATGCCGGCGAAGGCGTGGTTCTCGGGGCGCTGCAACGCCAGCTGCTGTTCCGCGTCCAGGCCACGCAGCGGATCGATCACGCCTCGCGCCTGCGGGAACAGGGCCAGGTCGGGCTGGCCGGCGTCGGCGGGATTGCGCAGCGCGAGGTAGAGCTTGCCCTGCTGCGCGCCCAGCAGCAGCCGGTTGGCGTCGGCCACCGGCACCGCCAGCACGGCGCTGCGGGCCGGCTGGGCTGCGTCACCGCTACTGCCGCCACTGCTGCTGGCGTTGCTGGTGATATCTGCCGCGCGCGGGTCTGCACGGTTGCTGGTATCGGTGCTGGCATTCGTGCCGCCCGTGTTCGGGGCGATGTCCTGTTGGCCATAACTGAGCACGCGCAGGCGCGACAGCAGCAGGCGGGTCTGTGCGGCGTCGGGTGCCGCGTTGTAGCTGGCAGGTTCGCTGCGCAGGTTGAGGAACACATCGACGAAATCGCCTGGCAGGATACGGTTGCCGGCACCGACCAGTTCATCCACCGGCACCGCCAGTGCACGCTCGCCGGGCCGCAGCTGCAGCGAGAAGCCCTGGGCCAGCACCGCGTCGCTGATGGTGCTGCCTTCGGCGATGTCCTGCACCGGCACCTTGCCGACCACGGCGGCCAGGTCGGCGGCGGCACCCGGCACGGCTGCGCTTCGACGGGCCAGGCGCACGCCATTGGCAGTGATCGGTTCACCGGCCGGCAGCCGGGCGATGGCCTCGACCACCGTAATGGCCTGTGCGTCGGCCTGAACGACCGGAGCCGCGCTTTCCGCCGAAGGGGTGGGCCTGCGGCCGATCACGAATGCGATCAGCGCCAGCAGCACCGCGAGTGCGATCAGAGCGATGGCGGCGATGCGGGTCAACTTGAGCATGGAACCGTCTCCTGTACCGTCAGTTGCCGGAGCCGAGGTCGAGCTGGGCGACCGCGACGCTGCGGATGGGGGCCCGCATCACCCAGCCGTAAAGCGTGGCGGTGCCGGGGAAGAAAGGGTGGGCGGCGTAGTCGTAGCGGACGGTGACCGTCATGCACTGCGCGGTCGCCATGCCCGCGCAGGGTGCCTGCGCCGAGACCTGGATCGGACCGGTGCCGCCGGCGCTGCAGTCAGGGTTCTGCCTGGAGAACTGCAGCAGCCATTGCATCGACTGGCGTGCTGCGACGCACGCGGCGGTGCGTCGTTCGTTGGCGGTTCCGAAGCGCAGCGATGCGCGCGCGCCTTCGGCAGCGGCCGTTGCAAGCGTCTGCTGGGCAGCCATGATCAGCACGCCGGAAAAAGTGAACAGCAGCAGCGGCACCAGGCCGAGAATCATCATCAGCGCGTATTCGACGGCAACCACGCCACGCTGGCGCCGCGGACCGAGGGTGTTCATGCGAGACCTCCATAGGTCGTGGCCAGGAGCCAGCCGATCGCCGCCAATGCGAGGTAGGCCGCATAGGGAATGCCGCGGCGCCCCTGGCGGGCAGCCTCCATTCCGCGCAATGCGGGGTGCGTCTGCCATTGCTCGCTGGCGCGCGATACCTGCAGCTGCACGCGCATCGGCAGGTGCATGCCCAGCTGACGCCCGAGCAGGATCGCCACTGCGTGGGCGCCGGCGGCAAGGCTGGCCACTACCCATATCGGCAGCAGGGCATGCCATCCCAGCAGCAGGCCGAGCACGGCAAAGAATTTCACGTCGCCTGCGCCCATCCAGCGTAGTGCGTAGAAGGGCAGGAGCGCGAGCAGGCCGGCAACGGCACCGAGCAGGTGCGCCGGCCATGGCAGTCGTGGCTCACCAAATTGCCCGGCGACGAGCAGAGGTATTGCGAGTGCGCACGCCGCCAGCAGCCAGGCATTGGGCACCCGGCGGGCATACAGATCGCTGATCGCGATCCGCAGGCACACACCGATGGCCAATAGTCCCAGCAGTGTCATCGCACTCCCCTTCGTCCGTCACTGGACCGTCTGCAACCGCATCCCGGCCTGCGGCCACCGTGGTCGCGGATGGCGCGACCAGCGGTGGTGCGTCCGCAGGTCGCTCAGGTGGTTGCTTCGGTGGCGATTGCCGAAAGGCGGGTGAACAGCGTGGTGAAGAATTCCGTGATCTGGGTGCGGCCCACGGCAATCAGGATGCCGGCGATCACAGCGGCCAGCAGCCCGTATTCGAGTGCGGTCACGCCATCTTCTTCTTTCAGGAACTTGCGGATGGAAGCGTTCATGACGGTTGTCTCCCTCTACCTGTCAATGGCAACAAGACACCTGCATCGGCCGGTTGCCCGACTCCGTCGGGACCGTCCATGGACCTCTGCCATCCTGGCGGAGGTGGCAATGCGGGACTGTCCCGCATCGCTAAAGCAGGGTGATCTCCACCAGGGAGTGCAGCGACCGCGCATGTGCGACCGCGCGGCACCAGGCCGGTGGTCGGAACGTCATCGAGCAGCGCGTGCATCGTCATGCTGTCCCCTGGGTGTGACCGCATCGGAGCGGTTCGATCACCGTGATACCGACTTTGCCTGAATGGCGGCCGGGTGCAACCGGAACCTATATGCAAATTCGGCAGGAATCTCTTATTCCTGATAATCGGTTGCTTATTCTGTGATGAAGCGCCGTTCCCAGGCGTAACGATTCATCGTGATGTTAATAATGTGACCCGGGTTAACGCATGCGAGAATCGTGCCACTGGCGCCCACATTTCCTTCACGCCGGGCGCGGGTTGCTGTATTCCCGCGCGACCTGTTTACCTGCGCGGATTATCGGGCATACTCGTATTCAAGGTTTGGTACTTTCAAGGTGGAGCCGGCCAGTGGCCGCATCCATCACGGCAACGGATGATGCTCTTGGAAACCGCGCGCACCTGTAGGGCAGTGGGGGTTGCGGCGGGCAGCTGACCAACGGGGGACGACACTGTCATGGTTGATGGTGGGGTGGTTGACAGCGACGACGGCGAGCTCCGGTCGATCGACCTGGCCACGCTGAGCGGTGTGCTTCGCGTATGCGATGTGGAACTGTTGCTGCTCGACGGCAATGGCCCGCGCGCGGCGTTCGCTTCGCGCGTGCATGAGGAAGCCCTGTTCTGCAGCATCAGCTGCGGATTCCATTGCCGTGGCCGCTTCATGCTGCCGCCGGACTGGGCGATGCTGGGGTATCTGCAGGCCACCGACGAGGCGGTGAGCTGGTGCCATGGCGTACCGCTGGCGGCCGGGATGGCGTTGACCGTGCTTCCCGAAGGCATCAGTGAATTCACCCTCAGCCCCGGTACCCGCTTGACCCTGATGCTGGTGCCGGTATCCCGCGTGCAGCGCAAGCTGACCGAACTGAGCCTGCGCAGCACCCCGCCGGCGGGACAGGCGCTCTCGCTGTTCAATCTGTCCGGTGATGATGCCCCGCTGGCGCTGCATTACCAGCAGCTGCACCAGCAGCTGGGGCAGGGTGCCAGCCTGCAGCCGGAGGAAACCGAGCGGCTGCTGCATGAGCACATCCAGGCCCTGCTGGGTGCCGGTGCCGTCGATCGCCCGGGGTGCAGCCGCGCACGGCGTACGCATTACCTGATCGCCCAGCGCGCCGAGAATTTCATGCGGCTCAACCTGCGTCGCAATATATACATGAATGAAATCTGCGACGCCGCCGGTGTCAGCGAGCGTGGCCTGCGCTATGCATTTGAAGATCTGTTCGGTACGTCGCCCAACCGTTATCTGTCCATGCTGCGCCTGTGTGCAGCCTGCCGCAGCCTGTCGATGGCCGACTCCAGCAGGCGTTCGGTCAAGGCGATCGCGCTGAGCTGTGGCCTGTGGGATCTCTCGCGCTTTGCCGATAATTACCGGAAGGTGTTCGGTGAACTTCCGCGGGATACCCTGATGCGTGCACCCGCGCAGTTGGGCCAACCGGCCTGAGTCTTGCCCCACAGGGGCTTTCACGGCATTGCTGCCGGTTTTGCATATCCGGCTGCCGAATCCGGCCGTGGATTTGCCGGATTGCGCGATTGCCCTGCCGGATTGAAGTGCGCCACGCCTCCGCGAACCGTTGAAATGTCAGTCACCTGCCTAGCGGCAAGTCCACTGTCATTCAAGTTGTTCGCCTACGGGGGAAATGCTCATGAACCGCATCTACCGGCGTGTATGGAACCGCCAGCTCAATGCTCTGGTTGTGGCCTCGGAACTGGCCACCGGCGATAGCGGCGGCACCGCATCACGCGATCCGCGCACCACCCTGCTGACGCCCAGCGCCCTTGCGCTTGCATTGCTGTGCGTGCTGGCCAGCGGGCCGGCATCCGCAACCGAATCCAACCAGTCGCTGCGCGATCTGCAGGCGCTGGCGGCCAAGTACACCCAGACCTTGCCGGTGAAGGTCGACGCCGAAGTCGCCCTGGCCGCAGCCGCGCGACAGGCGCAGGCGACGCCTGCGATCAGTGCCGATACGCGCGTGGGCCTGCAGCTGAGCACGACTTCGCTGCCGCTGGTGCACGAGGTCCTGCCGGCCGCCGTGCAGGTGAAGCTGGGGGCGAACGCATCGCCGCAGCATGTGCCCACGCCAGCGCTGGCCGCTGATGTGCGGGCCCAGCTCGGCATCGGAGCCGGTACTCAGGTGGATACCTCACTGGCAGCGAACGTTTCCTCCGGCGCCGCTTTGCCGCTGGGGCTGACGGCCGATGCGAAGGCAAAGGCCAGGGTCGGCATCGCAGGTGCCCCGGTGGCATCGGTGGGTGCCGGCGCCAGGGCGGCAGCGGGTATCACGACGTCCTCGCAGGGATTGTCCGGGTTGAAGGCCGGCATCGACGGCAACGCCGACTCGCATCTGGCCATCGCCGGACATCGAATCGAGGGCCAGGGCAAGGCCTCCGCAACCGCAGCGGTGAGCTTGCCCGCCAAGGAAGAACTGCCGGGCGAGACCGATGATCGCGCGATCACGGCGGCGTTCGATGCAGGCGTCGCCGGCAAGGTGCGCGTGCAGGGCCCGGGTGGCCAGGACGTGGTGGCCGATCGCAACCTGAAGCTCGCGGGCCGGACCGTCGTGAGTGCGCAGGCCAGCACGCTCGGTCTTGGAGGCCTGCATCACGGCGCCCTGGGCGATCTTGGCGGTGCGGTGGGTGGCGTAGTGCACGGCGTAGTCGGCACGGTGGGCAGCGCAGCAGGCGAGACGCTGCACGAAACCGTCGGCACCGTAGGTAGCGCAGTGGGCGGTACGCTGCACAACACCGTGGGCGCAGTAGGTGGCACGCTTCACGGAGCTGCCGGCACGGTCGGCGGTGCGGTGGGTGGCGTAGTGCACGGCGTAGTGCACGGCGTAGTCGGCACGGTGGGCAGCGCAGCAGGCGAGACGCTGCACGAAACCGTCGGCACCGTAGGTAGCGCAGTGGGCGGCACGCTGCACAACACCGTG
>NZ_JBRRES010000021.1:0-79319 GCF_056760395.1 Stenotrophomonas sp. STEN009
GCTCGTCGGGGGCGGGGGGGGCCGGCGCGGCCCCCCCACCACAACGCCGGGGGGGCGGCGGGCCCCCCCCCCGCCATGATTCCGGTAGCGCCGGGCCATGCCCGGCGGGTGTTGCGCGCAGAAAAAACCCCGGCCTCCACGCCGGGGTTTTTCATTCCATCAGCCGGGCCGTCAGGCCTTGAGGCTGGCCATGTCGATCACGAAGCGATAGCGCACATCGTTCTTCGCCATGCGCTCCCACGCGTGGTTGACATCCTTGATGTCGATCACCTCAACATCGCTGACGATGTTGTGCTCGGCGCAGAAATCCATCATTTCCTGGGTCTCGGCCATGCCGCCGATGGCCGAGCCGGTGACGTGCTTGCGGCCGAAGATCACGCTGGCACCCATAAGGGGCGGGTCCAGCTCGGTGATGACGCCGACCAGGCACATGGTGGCATCGCGCTTGAGCAGGCTCATGTACGGGTTGGTGTCATGGCTGACCGGCACGGTGTTGAGCAGGAAGTCGAAGCTGTTGGCGTGCGCCTTCATCTGCGCCGGATCGCGCGAGACCAGCACCTCGTCCGCGCCCAGGCGCTTGGCGTCGGCGCCCTTTTCCGGGGTGGTGGTGATCATCACTACGGTGGCGCCCATCGCCTTGGCAAACTTCACGCCCATGTGGCCCAGACCGCCCAGGCCGATCACACCCACCTTCTGGCCGGGGCCGACCTTCCAGTGGCGCAGCGGCGAGTAGGTGGTGATGCCGGCGCACAGCAGCGGCGCGGCGGCCTTCAGGTCCAGCGTCTCGGAGACCTTCACCACGAAGCGCTGCTCGACCACGATGTGGTCGGAGTAGCCGCCCATCGTCAGCTCACCGGTATTGCGGTCGCGGCTGTTGTAGGTATAGGTCGGGCCCTTTTCGCAGTACTGCTCAAGGTCGTGGTCGCAGGCATCGCAATGGCGACAGGAATCCACCATGCAGCCGACGCCGGCGATATCGCCGACGCTGAGGCGGGTGACGGCCGGACCGACTTCGACCACGCGGCCGATGATTTCGTGGCCGGGAACCATCGGGTACTCCGCGCCGCCCCAGTCGTCGCGGGCCTGGTGCAGGTCGGAGTGGCAGATGCCGCTGTACAGCACTTCGATGCGGACATCGTTGGCGCCGACAGCGCGGCGTTCGAAGGTGAAGGGCTCGAGCGGAGCGGTATTGGTACGCACCGCATAACCATGGGCGAGGGACATGGGGAATCCTTGGCGGGTTTGTGGAAAGGCGTTTTACAATACGCCCCTCATACCCGCCCACAAAGCGTGGATATCGGCATGATTCATCAAGGCAGACTGCACAATCATGGCCACTGACAATCTCACCCACCTGGCCGCCTTCGCGGCGGTGGCCCGCCACCGCAGCTTCCGCCGGGCCGGCGCCGAGCTGGCCCTGTCGACCTCGGCGGTGAGCTATGCGATCCGGGCACTGGAAGAGCGGTTGGGGGTGGGCCTGTTCCATCGAACTACCCGCAGCGTGGCCCTGACCGAGGCCGGGCAGCGCCTGCTGGACCGGTTGCAGCCGGCGCTGGGCCAGGTGCACGAGGCGCTGGAGGAAATGAACCAGTTCAGGGACAGCCCGACGGGCCTGCTGCGCATCAACGCGGCCCGCGCCGCAGTGCCGACCCAGCTCGGCCCACGCCTGACCCGCTTCCTGCGCGCGCACCCCGATGTGCGCCTGGAGCTGACCGAGAACGATGGGCTGGTGGACATCGTTGCCGAAGGCTTCGATGCCGGCGTGCGGCTGCATGAGTTCGTGCCCGAGGACATGGTGGCCGTGCCGTTGGGCCCGGCCCTGCACGGCATGATCGTGGCCTCGCCCGGGTATCTGCGCCAGCACCCGGCACCGCAGCATCCCCGCGACCTGCTGCAGCACGAATGCATCCGCTTCCGCTTCGCCAGCGGTCACCTGTACAAGTGGCAGTTCGACCGCGATGGGCAGTCGCTGGAAATCGACGTGCGTGGGCGACTGACGCTGAGCGAGCAGACCACCATCATGCGCGCGGTGCTGGATGGCTTCGGCCTGGCCTATGTGCTTGAGGATGCCGCGCGCCCGCACATCGAAGCCGGGCGGATGGTGGCGGTACTGCAGGACTGGAGCGAACCGTTTCCCGGCTTCGTGCTGTATTACCCCAGGCAACGGCAGATGGCGTCGGCCTTGCGCGCATTCGTGGACATGCTGCGCGAATAGATCCATGCCCGCGCGGATGCTGCCTGTCGAGGTAAAGTGCGTGCCGATCCAATCACAGGGACGTTCATGCATACGCTTGCCGAGATCGAACTGGCCACCGGCCAGACCTTTCCTGCTCTCTACCACCGGCTCGATACGGAAGACCGGCTGAGCTGGGGGGTGACCCATCCGCAATGGGCGCAGGTGTGCCTTCCGGAGCTGCAACCGGTTCCGCCGATTCTGCTGTATGCGCAGGATTACGAGCCGCTTGAGCGTGGCGAACTGCTCGAGGCCTGGCAGGAGCTGACTGCAGAGGATCACTACAACCCATTGCGCGAGGATCTGCAGCTGCTGCCGTTCGCCCGCACGGGGGCCGGTGACAGCTACTGCTTCTGGACCAATGCGCCGGGCTGCGACGAGCCGCCGGTGCTGCTGGTGTGGCACGACGATGATCGCGCTGACGTACTGGCCCGCAACCTCCAGGATTTCCTGTTCCGCAAGATGGTGGAGGCAGTGGCGGACTACGAGGCCCCCTACACGCTGTTGTCGCACGGTGACCTGGCCGACAATCTCCAGCGCTGGCTGGGCTCGCATCGCGCGTGGCTGCGGGACGACCAGGCCACTGCGCTGGAGGCCCTGTTTGCACGCAGCGCAGAGATCGAGCAGGGAGAGATCGATGAGGATCAGGCGCAGGCGCTGGTGCAGCAGCTGATCGGATTCGAGCGGCTGGACGAATCATTCGCCTACGTGCGCTGATGCTGGCGGCGGGCCCGGTGCATTCCGCCGATCAATCCAGCAGGGCGTCGTAGCCGGGGCCGGTGAACTGGATCAGGCAGAAGCCGTGCCCGAACGGATCCGCCAGTACTGCGATGCGCCCCCATGAACGCTCGCGTGGCGCCTGCTCGAGCGCCGCGCCTGCCGCCAACGCCTGGGCAAGCGCGGCGTCGAGGTCCTCCACGATCCAGTCGATGTGCAGCGGGGTCCAGTGACGTTCGTAATCCCGCACGTCACCGTCGACGGTAGCCGCGCTGCCCGCTTCGTTCTGCAGCAGATAGAGCGGGGTCGGGCCGCCCAGCAGTTCCAGCACCTCCGGGCCGAGACGGCGCCCGGCATGGAGGCCGAAGGCGCGTGTGTAGAACGCCTCGGCGGCCGCGAGGTCCGGAACGTCCAGATTGATGATGAAGGGGATCATGGCCCGGGTCCTGCGTTGTGCCAGGCACCATGCGCCGATGATTCCCGTCGATCAAGAGGGTGCGCGGTTTGAGGCAGCGTGTCGCGGAAAGGCGCCGGCGATCGTTCTAGACTCGAGCGATCGAACCTGCATGGGAGTGGCTCTGATGGGACTGCGCGAATGGGGGAGGGGGGCCGCACTGGCCGTGCTGCTCGCAGCCACTGGCGTCGGCATCGCGGATGCGCGTGACAGCCAGGCACCGGTGATGTCCGGCAATCCGATCCTGCCGGGCTGGTACGCGGACCCGGAGGCGGCCGTATTCGGCAGCACCTACTGGATCTTCCCCACGCGCTCGCGGCCCTATGCAGAACAGGTTGCCTTCGATGCCTTTTCGTCGCCCGACCTGGTGCACTGGCGCCGGCACGACAGCGTGCTGTCCATCGAGAACATTCCCTGGGCCAGGCAGGCGTTGTGGGCACCCTCGGTGGTGGCCAACGACGGGCGCTACTACTTCTTCTTCTCCGCCAATGACATCCAGAACGACGGCGAGACCGGTGGCATCGGCGTGGCCGTGGCCGACCAGCCCGAAGGGCCTTACCGCGATCTGCTCGGCAAGCCACTGGTGGGCGCGTTCCACAATGGCGCGCAGCCGATCGACCAGTATGTGTTCAAGGATGACGATGGTGCCTGGTACATGATCTATGGCGGCTGGAAGCACGCCAACATCGTGCGCCTGAAGGCGGATTTCAGCGGCCTGCTGCCCTGGGACGACGGCACGCTGTTCAAGGAGATCACGCCGGCGCCGGAGTACGTGGAAGGTCCGCTGATGTTCAAGCGGGGCGGTCGCTACTACTTCATGTGGTCCGAAGGCGGCTGGGGCGAGCCGGACTACTCGGTGGCCTATGCGATCGCCGACGCGCCGACCGGGCCGTTCACACGCATCGGCCGGGTCCTGCAGCAGGACCCGGCCATCGCGACCAGCGCCGGGCACCACTCCCTGATCCACGCGCCCGGCGATGACACGTGGTACATCGTCTACCACCGCCGGCCGCTCGACCAGACCGACCGCAATGCCCGCGTCACCGCGATCGATCGCCTGTACTTCGACGCGCAGGGCCGCATCCTGCCGGTGAAGATGACGCACGAGGGCGTACCCGCGCACCGCCTGCGCTGAGGCGCAGGATGTACCTTTCCGTCACCTGTGTATACTATCCCCCAGTATAGTTCCTGGGTGGCCCTGCCATGCCGCACTCTCCCGAAGAGAAGAAGAAGGTCCTGGCCCGCGTGCGCCGCATCCGCGGCCAGTGCGATGCACTGGACCGTGCGCTGGAAGCCGGCGCCGACTGCGGGCCCGTCCTGCAGCAGATCGCCGCCATCCGCGGGGCGGTCAACGGGCTGATGTCCGAGGTGATGGAAGCCCACCTGCGCGAAGAGTTCGGACAACCCGCAGCGTCCGATGAACAGCGCGCCGAGCGCGTGCGCGAGATGAGCGGGCTGATCCGCTCGTACCTGAAATAAGCAACGGCGCAGCATAGCGTCGTCCATCCGTTACTGCCTGTCTTTGGAGAATCCCACCATGAAATCCCGTGCCGCCGTCGCCTTTGCTCCCGGCCAGCCGCTGCAGATCGTCGAGATCGACGTCGCCCCGCCGAAGGCCGGCGAAGTGCTGGTCAAGATCACCCACACCGGCGTCTGCCACACCGATGCGTTCACCCTGTCAGGGGATGATCCGGAAGGTCTGTTCCCGGTGGTGCTGGGCCATGAAGGTGCCGGCATCGTGGTGGAAGTAGGCGAGGGCGTGACCAGCGTCAAGCCGGGTGACCACGTGATTCCGCTGTACACCGCCGAGTGCGGCGAATGCCTGTTCTGCAAGAGTGGCAAGACCAACCTGTGCGTGTCGGTACGCGCGACCCAGGGCAAGGGCGTGATGCCCGATGGCACCAGCCGCTTCAGCTACAACGGCGAGCCGATCTATCACTACATGGGCTGCTCGACGTTCAGCGAGTACACAGTGGTGGCCGAAGTCTCGCTGGCGAAGATCAATCCGCAGGCGAACCCGGAACATGTCTGCCTGCTCGGCTGCGGTGTCACTACCGGCATCGGTGCGGTGCACAACACGGCCAAGGTGCAGGAAGGCGACAGCGTGGCAGTGTTCGGCCTCGGCGGCATCGGCCTGGCCGTGATCCAGGGCGCGCGCCAGGCCAAGGCCGGCCGCATCATCGCGGTGGATACCAATCCGTCCAAGTTCGAGCTGGCGCGTGAGTTCGGTGCGACCGACTGCATCAATCCGAAGGACTTCGACAAGCCGATCCAGCAGGTCATTGTTGAAATGACCACCTGGGGCGTGGACCACAGCTTCGAGTGCATCGGCAACGTCAACGTAATGCGCGCGGCGCTGGAGTGCGCGCACCGTGGCTGGGGCCAGAGCGTGGTGATCGGCGTGGCCGGCGCCGGCCAGGAAATCTCCACCCGTCCCTTCCAGCTGGTCACCGGCCGCAAGTGGATGGGCACGGCCTTCGGTGGAGTCAAGGGTCGCAGCCAGCTGCCGGGCATGGTGGAGGACGCGATGAAGGGCGACATCGAACTGGCGCCGTTCGTCACCCACACCATGGATCTGGACGGGATCAACGATGCCTTCGATCTGATGCACGAAGGCAAGTCGATCCGTTCGGTCGTGCACTACTGAGCCATCCCGGGTGGCAGGCCGTCAGGGCTGCCACCCTTCTGGAGAGACACCATGGAACGCATCGAACATCGTGCCTGCTTCGGCGGTTGGCAGGACGTGTACCGTCATCCCTCGTCCACGCTGGGCTGCGACATGCAGTTCGCCGTTTACCTGCCGCCGCAGGCGGAAACGCAGGCGCTGCCGGTGCTGTACTGGCTGAGCGGACTGACCTGCACCGAACAGAACGTCATTACCAAGGCGGGCGCGCAGCGCTATGCGGCCGAACATGGCGTGATTCTGGTCGCGCCCGACACCAGCCCGCGTGGCGACGATGTCGCCGACGCGGAGGGCTACGATCTGGGCAAGGGTGCCGGCTTCTACCTCAACGCCACCCGCGAGCCGTGGTCCAAGCACTACCGCATGCATGACTATGTGGCGCAGGAACTGCCGGCGCTGATCGAGGCGAACTTCGCGGTGACCGGGGCACGCGCGATCAGTGGTCACTCGATGGGAGGTCACGGTGCACTGGTGGTCGCGCTGCGCAATCCGGGGCGTTACCGCAGCGTGTCGGCATTTTCGCCGATTGTTGCCCCCAGCCAGGTGCCCTGGGGGCAGAAGGCGTTCCAGGCCTATCTGGGCGACAACCGCGCCGACTGGGCCGCGTGGGATGCCTGCGAACTGATCGCTGCGGCCAGCGAACGCTTGCCGCTGCTGGTGGACCAGGGCGGGGCCGATGAGTTCCTGCAGAGCCAGCTGCAGCCGCAGCGCCTGCAGCAGGCCTGCGACGCCGTCGGCCATCCGCTGACCCTGCGCCTGCAGGATGGCTACGACCACAGCTATTACTTCATCGCCAGCTTCATCGGCGAGCACATCGCTCACCACGCCCGCGCGCTGCACGGCTGAATAGCCCGCGTGACAGCTGCGGTCCCGGGGACGCAACCGCGCATGCCCCGGCGCGACGGAACGCCTGCGTCGATGTAGCGCCGCGCCATGCCCGGCGCAGGGGCAGGGGAAGCAGGTGTGGCGTGGATCACGCCTCCATGGCGGCCTGTCGCGCTATCGTGCGTGCAGACAGGCTTGCGCAGTGGGGGATGCATGCCGGTAGTGCTGGCGCTGCTGTACGTGTTCGGCCATGGCCTGGTCGTGGCCCTGTTGCCGGGGCCGGCAGGCCTGGGTTCGTTCGTGTTCCTCACCGGCGCGCCGCTGCTGGCCGCCGCGGCATGCCTGTGGCGCGCGCGTGCGGATCGCGCCGCGCTGGGCTGGCGTGCGATCGCGCTGGCACTGCTGCTGTGGGCGGGGGGCATGGGCATCAACATGCTCGATGCACTCCGTGCCGACCGCCCCGACATCACCCCGGGCGCCAGCCTGCTGCTGTACGTGCTGTATGGCGTGCCGCTGGTGTTCATCCTGGCCCGCTCGCGGCGGGAGCGCTGGGCCATCAGCGTGATCGACGGAATCATGGCGGCCCTGCTGGGCGTGCTGTTCTTCGTGCATACCCAGTCATTTGCCGACCATGTCGGCATCGACGACCAGGCGCTGGCCAACATGCAGCGCATGTTCGATATCCAGAACCTGTGCATCGCTGTCTTTGCCATCGTGCGCTGGGTGTCCTGTGATGTCCCGGAGCGACGCAGCGTGTTCCGCGCGCTGGCGCTGTACGCGCTGGCCTATCTGCTGGTGGCCTACTACATCAACCACTTCACCTCCGAACAGTCTTTCGGCGCCTACAACGATCTGCTGATCGACGTGCCGTTCCTGTTGCTCGCGCTGCTGGCACTGCGGCGGTCGCCAGCTACCGGATTCGTGCTGCAGCCGCGGCTGGCCCGGCTGGTGCAGGCCGGCGGCCCGATCATCCTGCCGCTGCTGCTGCTGGTGGTGGGCACCCTGGTGGTGGACCATGCCAGGCCCCTGGCATTGGCTGGATTCGTTCTGGCCACGTTGGGCTTCAGCCTGCGCAGTGCGCTTCTGCAGATCGATCTCCTGGAACGGCAGGCCGGGCTCGACCAGCTCGCGCGCCAGGATGGCCTGACCGGCGTAGCCAACCGCCGCCAGTTCGATGCCGAACTGCAGGCCGAATGGAACCGGGCGCGGCGGAGCGGCAGCGAACTGGCGCTGCTGCTGGTCGATATCGATCATTTCAAGGCATTCAACGATGCCCATGGTCATCCCGCCGGCGACCGTTGCCTGCAGGCCGTGGCGGCGCTGCTGCAGCACAGCGCCGGGCGTGCGGGCGACAGCGTGGCGCGTTACGGCGGTGAGGAATTCGCGGTGATCGTGCCAGGCACGACGTTGGACGGCGTACAGGCCTTGGCCGAGCGGCTGCGACGCGCGGTGGAAGCGCTGCAGCTGCCGGAAGGGCGGGTCAGCATCAGCATCGGCATCGCATTCCTGCATCCGCCGGCAACAGCTGATGCCGGGCAACTGCTCGCCGATGCGGATGCGGCGTTGTATGTGGCCAAACGCGCGGGACGCAATCGTGTGGCGATGCAGGGCGCAGCGCCGGCCGGTGCAGACCGCCGCTAGACCCCGCCCCGCGCATTCGCCAGGGGAACGCGGTTCCGCCGCTGGTGGCTGTCGCCCGCGGACGCGCCTTCGTCGGCGGTACCCGCACTCCGTCGCACCGCGCTGGCGATCACGCGGGAGCCGGTTCACCGTCACCCACCAGTGTGGAGAGGAGCAGACATGCACAGAACCCTGGTGTCCCTGGCCGCGTGGAGCGCGATGGCCTTCAGTGCGCAGGCGGTCGCGGCCACGGCGGCGTCGCCTTGCGCCGCTGCGAGCTATCGGATGGCCGATGGCAGTACGCTGGACATCGGCCCGGGTGCGGGTGATCAGCTGCGCTGGCGCACGCCAGATGGTCGCAGCGGCGCACTGCAGCGCACCGCGGGCGATGCCTGGACCAGTACCCGCGGCTGGACCGGGCAGCCGGACGGGCACCGGATGGTGCTCACGGACTGTGGGAAGCGCGGCATCAGCGTCGATGGAATGAAGGGCGAGCGCATTCCGCTGCGGCAGATCGACACCCGTTTCAGCGGTGCCGGCGCAACGCTGCAGGGGCGGCTGACGCTGCCTCCGGGCGATGCGCCGGTTCCACTGGTGGTGCTGGTGCATGGTGCGGAGAACAGCTCCGCGCTGGAGCGCTACTCGCTGCAGCGCGAGTTCGCCAGTGCCGGCATCGCCGTGTTCGCGTACGACAAGCGGGGCACGGGACGCTCTGGCGGGCGGTACACGCAGAACTACCTGACCCTGGCCAATGATCTGATCCTGGCCACGCGCGAAGCACGCCGGTTGGCGGGGGCACGTGCGCAGCGGGTCGGCTACCAGGCCGGCAGCCAGGGTGGCTGGGTGGCGCCGCTGGCGGCACGCATCGAGCCTGTGGATTTCATCGTGATCAGCTTCGGCCTGGCGGTCTCGCCGCTGGAGGAAGACCGCGAGGCGATCGCTTTCGACATGCAGCGGGCCGGCCAGGACGCAGAAGCCACTGCGCAGGCGATGCAGATCGCCGATGCGGTGGCGACCATCGTCGAAAGCGGATTCAGCGAGGGATTCGATGTACTGGCGGAGGTGAAGCAGCGTTACCAGCATGCGCCCTGGTTCCCTGCGGTACGCGGGAACATTACCGGGTATCTGTTGTCGACTCCGGAGGTCACTGCGCGCGAGCAGGGGCCGCGGCTGCTGGACGGGGTGCCGGCCCATTACGACCCTTTACCGGTGCTCACGCATCTGCAGGTGCCGCAGTTGTGGATCTTTGGCGGGCAGGACCGCGATGCGCCGCCGGGAGAGACGCTCAGGCGTCTTGCGGTTCTGCAGGGCCAGGGACGGCCGATCTACACGGCCGTGTATGCAGACGCCGATCATGGCATGTACGAGTTCGAGCTGGATGCGGCCGGGGAACGTGTATCGACACGGCAGCCGGCCGGGTACTTCCAGCTGATGACGGACTTCATCCGTGGCGATGCGCTGCGGTCCGAATACGGCCAGGCCCGCCCCACGTCCGCGCGATGAGGGCTTCGACGGGCGAAGCCCAGCAGACGCCAGCGCGTTCGCCGCTCAACGCACGTCGCGCAGTTCCCAGTGATGGCCGGCCAGCAGACGCAGGCGCTGCTTGAACACATCGCTGTCGATGCGGGTGGTGGCCACCAGGTTGATGCGCAGGTCCTTCTGCTCACCGGTTACGGTGGCGTCCGGGTCGGTCACGCCCCACTGCGGCTCCACTGCATCCGGATCGGGTTGCTTGGCTTTCCAGCGCTCGAACAGCGCGCCGCTGCGCAGGGCGTCCTGCAGTTCTTCGGCAAAGCCGGCGGCGCCCTGCGAATGGAAGGACAGGTCGGGGTCGTTGCCGCGGGCCTTGGACGGGTCGGGAAGGCTGATGTGGTACTGCGCAGGCATGGTGATCTCCTTGAAGTGCGGCAAGGCTGGCATAGACGCGGTGCAATGCTTGTGTACATCCGGCGCACCTGCATGCAGGCGTCGCCCGCCCTCATTCGAACCGATGCGGTCCATCGGCAAAGCCCACGGTAACGGCGCCCTTGCCGACGTTGACCATGCCGGTCAGGCTCATCACCGATTCGTACACGGTGACGCCGTGGGTGGCGCAGACGTCCGTCAGCTGCGCATAGCCGGGCAGGGCGCGCAGCTCCTCCAGCTCACCGCCATAGCTGACGCAGACTGTCGGTGTCATCAGTCCACTGCGCACGCGCTGGCCAACCACAGCGAAGAGCTTCTGCACGGCATTGTCGAAGCCCTTGATCTTGGCCACCGGGCCGGTCTCACCGCGGTAGCCGTGCAGCACCGGCTTGATGTCCAGTGCGCTGCCCAGCGCGGCACTGAGCAGGCCGACACTGCGGTCGCCCTTGTGCCGCGCGCGGGCCCGCATGTAATACAGGTCACGGGTGACCATGTAGCCATGCACGTTGCCGGCCAGTTCCTCCAGCCGCTCGCGGATCTGCTGCACGCTGGCGTTGCTGTCGCGCAGGCGAACCGCTTCCACCGCCGTCACCGCCTGCGCGGCGAACAGGTTTTGGGTGTCGAGCACGCGCAGTGCGAAGGGCGAGTTGTAGCCCGCGGCCTGCCGCACCGGCTTGTAGTCGTTGAGGATGGCGAAGCTGGCCTGCAGGGCGTTGTCGTGGATCGGGCTGCGGGTCTTGGTGATGGTCATGCAGAAGACGTGGTCGTAGTCGATCACCAGCTGCTGCAGGAACAGGTCACGGATCTGGTTGACGCTGAAGGGGATGGTCTCCGCCTCGGCACCATGTTCGGCCACGTGTGCGTGCAGGAAGCTGAGCGTGGCCTGTTCGTCGCGGTGGTCGGCGAGTACGGCTTCGCCGATCCGTACGGTGATCGGGAGCAGCACGATGTTGTGTTCGGCAATGAACGCCTGCGGCAGGTCGCAGGCCGAGTCGACGACGATTCCGATGCGCATCCGCGGCTCCCCCTCCAGGGCGGTTGTTGGTTCGGAAGTGTGAAAAATATCTCAAAACGGGAGCCCGCGCGCGAGGGAAGCGCAGGCGCCCTGTTCAGCGTCTGCGCTGTACCGCGATCGGCAGGGCCTCCACCCGCTGCCATTCCGGCTGCTTCAGCAGGTCCGGATCGGCCAGCACAGCGGCCATCAGCGGGTGCGCGTCATTGCCCCAGAACAGCTCGTCGCCGATGGCCAAGGTCGGTACGCCGAACACGCCGGCCGCGAGCGCAGCCTCGGTATTGCGCCGCAGCTGCTCCTTGACCTCTGCGGTTGCCGTGGCGACCGCCACATCCGCGATGCCCAGCCGCGCGCCGGGTTCGCGCAGCGCCTCGGCGCTGTCGGCGGCGTTGCCCTCGCGCCAGATCCAGTCGAACAGCACGTCCACGGCCTGCGCGCCGCCGCCTGCGGCCAGGCACAGCCGCAGAGCGGCCAGCGGGTTGAACGGGTGGGCAGGCGGGAAGCGCAGCGTCACGCCTTCCGCCTGCGCGTTCCAGAGCAACTGGCGGTAGATGAAGCGCCGCTTGGCCGGGATCTCAGCCGGGCCGAGATTGCCAAGCTGCTGCAGCACCGCCCCGAAGGCGATCGGCACCGGCTGTACCTGTGCGAACTGGGGCAGTTGCTTGACCTTCTGCCAGTGCAGGTAGGAGTAGGGCGAGACGAAATCGAAGTACCAGTGCAGCGGGGCCATGGGGCTTTCCTCGTCGGTCAGGGCTGCGCGTTGCGCTGCAGATAGCGGTCGCGCAGGTCGGTCTGGCGCGAGCGCATCGGCATCGGCCGCCCGCCCATCCAGACCTGTTCGGCATAGTGCGCCACATCCAGCGGGTCGCCTTCCCAAAGCACCAGGTCGGCGCGCTTGCCGGGCTCGATGCTGCCGATCTGGTCGGCCACCCCGAACGCCTGTGCGGGAACCCGGGTCAGGCCTGCCAGCCCGTCGGCCCAAGGCAGGCCATGGGCGACCGCATTGCCTGCGAGCTGGCGGATCTTGCGTGCGTTGTGCGAGGCATCGCCACGTTGCACGAAGCTGACGGGCACGCCCGCACGCTGTAGTCGTGCCGCGTTTTCCAGGGTGGCGCCGATCTGGTCGAAGCTGGCCGGCAGGTTGGCCAGCACGTCGACGAACACCGGCACGCCGGCCGCAGCCAGCTCCGGCGCCAGCTGCCAGGCTTCGCTGGCTCCAGACAGGGCGATCTTCACCTTTTCGCGTGCAGCCCAGCGCAGCAGCTGGCGGATATCGGCAGCGCGATCGATTTCAACCACGATGCGGCCCTGGCCGGCCAGATAGCGCGACAGTGTGCGGCGACCGGCCGGTGTCAGCACGGCGTGCGGAGAATCGGCGGCGACCTGGCCGCGCGCTTCATCCACCATCTGCTGCAGCAGCATCCACTGTGCTGCACGCGAATGACCGGTCAGTTCCGACGCTGCGGCGCCCAGCCGCAGGAACAGCGCACGTGGACCCAGCGGGTCGGCGCTGCCATCGAGCCGCATCACCCCGCCCTGGCCCGCCACGAAGCCACCGCCGGTGACGGCGCCCAGCGCGGTGAAGCCGATGCCCTCCAGTCGCGCCACCGGAATGAGCACCGACGCGGGGTTGTAGGCCAGGGTCACGTCGAACTCCGGACGCAGCGGTTGCTCGCCGATCTTCAGGCTGCTGTCGACCGTACTCGCTTCTCCCGAGACTTCCTCGATGCCGATCTCGGCGATGCCACCGAACAGCGCGGGCGTGAGCGGGCGGCCATCGGCTTCAACCACGGTCGTGCCGGCCGGTGCGGCCAGGCCCGTACCCACGGCACGGATGATGCCGCCCTGCACCAGCACATCGGCGTGCTGCAGGCTGCCGCGTGCGCTGGCGGTGTGAACCGTCGCGCCGCGCACCAGCAGATCCTGTGCCGATGCCGTGCCGGTGATGCCTGCCAGCACCATGATCGCAGCGCCGAGCCATGCCCGGTTGCGGCTGGAAGACCTTGCCATCTGCATGGAACCGGCCATCAGTGCACCTCCTGCCCGAGCTGGAAGTCCGACTGCGGCGTTGCCGGCAACGCACTGCGGTCGTACAGGCGGCGGCCATCGACATAGACCTGCTCGGCCAATGCGTAGGAGCTGAAGGGATTGCCGTTCCACACCACCACGTCGGCCATCTTGCCGGGCTCCAGCGTGCCGGTCTGGCTCTCGATGCCCAGCGCCTTGGCGGCATTGGCGGTCATCCAGGTGATCGCATGTTCAGGAGTGATCGGGGCCATGCGTGCGCGGCGCGCGGCGGCCATGACCTTGGCGGCTTCCTGGTTCAGGCGCTGGATGCCTTCGGGCGAATCGGAATGGACGATGGCGCAGCTGTTCTTCGCCCGGTCCACCAGCGCGATGTTCTCGGGGATGCCATCGAAGGCTTCCATCTTGAAGCCCCACCAGTCGGCCCACAGTGCACCGCAGACGCCGTCCGCCCCCAGCCGGTCGGCCAGCTTGTAGGCCTCCACGCCGTGGTGGAACGCTGCCACCTTGAAACCGAATTCCTTGGCCAGATCGAGCATGGTGGCCATTTCATCGGCGCGGTAGCAGTGGATGTGCACGCGGATGTCGCCCTGGATCGCGCCGGCCAGGGTGTCCAGCTTGAGATCGCGCTTGCCACCGGCATCGCCCGCGCTGTCACCTTTGTCGCTGCCGAACCAGCGCTTGCGCTTGGCTGCCTTGGGCGTGTTCTTGGTGATGTAGTCGGCGGCATCGATGAAGGCTGCGCGGTAGCCGGCGACGTTGCCCATCCGCGTAGCAGGCGTCACACCCTTGCCTTCGCCATAGACGCGTTTGGGGTTCTCTCCGCAGGCCATCTTCAGGCCCCACGGCGCGCCGGGAAACTTCATCGCCTGGTAGGTGATGGCCGGAACGTTCTTCAGGGTCACGCCGCGGCCACCGACCAGGTTGGCCGAGCCGGGCAGCACCTGCATGCTGGTCACGCCGCCGGCCAAGGCGGCAGCGAAGCCGGGATCCTGCGGCCACACCGAATGCTCTGCCCAGACATTGGCCGTGACCGGTGCGGTCATCTCGTTGCCATCGCTGTGGGCGCCCACCCCCGGGCTGGGATATACGCCCAGGTGCGAGTGCACGTCGATCAGCCCGGGGGTGACCCACTTGCCCTGCGCGTCGATGCGGGTGACATCGGCCTCGGCCTGCAACTGCTGGCCGACAGCAACGATGCGGCCCTCACGCAGCAGGACGTCGGCATTGTCCAGGCGCTGGCCGGTGCCGGTCAGCACCGTTGCGTTGTGGATCAGCACCGGCGCATCGGGCTGCGCCCGATAGGTGCTGGGGTAAGGATCGGCCATGAAGCGCGAGGCGCCCAGTGCTGGCGCGGCGGCCAGCGTAACCAGCGCCAGCCCCAGCCCGGCGCGCAACAACGTCGACGTCATGCAGATCCCCTCGGCTACGTAAGCAACCGCTGACGCTAGCCGGGCAGCGGTGGGCTTGCCAAGTGACCTTCTTCACAGGGTGCGACCGCGTGCCTCGACGGCGTCGCCCCACTGGCCGAAAATAGGCGGTCCCCGCCGTTCCGGACCGAGCATGAAGAGCAAGCAGGAAATCGTCGACAACTGGCTGCCGCGCTATACCGGCGTGCCCCTGGACCAGTTCGGCCCGCACGTCCTGCTGACCAACTTCGGCGGCTACCTGCACACCTTCTCCGAACTGACCGGTGCGCCCATCGTCGGCCTGGACCGGCCCATGGCCAGCGCCACCAGCGATGGCATCACGATGATCAACTTCGGCATGGGCAGCCCCAATGCCGCGATCATCATGGACCTGCTGTCGGCGGTGATGCCCAAGGCGGTATTGTTCCTGGGCAAGTGCGGGGGCCTGAAGCGCAAGAACCAGCTGGGCGACCTGGTGCTGCCGATCGCCGCGATCCGTGGTGAAGGCACTTCGGGCGACTATCTGCCACCGGAAGTACCGGCACTGCCGGCCTTCGCCCTGCAGCGCGCGGTCTCGACCATGATCCGCGATCTGGGGCACGACTACTGGACCGGTACCGTCTACACCACCAACCGGCGGGTCTGGGAACACGACGAGGCATTCAAGGAACGGCTGCGCGCGATGCGCTGCATGGCCATCGACATGGAAACGGCCACGGTGTTCGCCGCCGGCTTCGCCAACCACATCCCCAGCGGCGCCCTGCTGCTGGTTTCGGACCAGCCGATGATTCCCGACGGGGTCAAGACCGAAGCCTCCGATGCCAAGGTCAGCTCCCAGTTCGTGGAAAACCATATCCAGATCGGCATCGAGGCGCTTAAGCTTATCCGGCGCAACGGCAAGTCGGTCCGCCATCTGCGCTTCGACGAATGATGATGAGGGCCGGGCGCGGGACGTCCGGGCCCGGGAGTAGGTAATGGACGTTGCCGCGCAGGTGGTGGAATTCTGGAAGGAGGCGGGCCCTGCGAAGTGGTTCGCCCGCGACGATGCGTTCGACGCGCAGTTCCGCCGATTGTTCCTCGATGAGCATTTCGCTGCGGCCGCGCGTGCGCGCGAACACTGGCTGGGCAGCGCCGAGGGTGCGCTGGCCCTGATGCTGCTGTTGGACCAGTTCCCGCGCAACTGCTTCCGTGGCACCGCCCACTCCTACGCCACCGATGGGCTGGCCCGGCACTACGCCATGCGTGCCATCGAGGAAGGGCTGGACCTGCAGCTGGTTCCAAAGCTGCGGGCCTTCATCTACCTGCCGTTCGAGCATTCCGAGGATCCGCTGGACCAGGACCGTTCGGTGGCCATGTTCGACGTGCTGGGTGACAAGGAATACCTGCAGTACGCCGACCTGCATCGCGACATCATCCGCCGTTTTGGCCGCTTCCCGCACCGCAACGCCGTGCTGGGCCGCATTCCCACGCCGGAGGAACTGGACTACCTGGCCGAAGGCGGGTTTGCCGGCTGACCGGGCGGGGCCGGCCACGCGCGGGACAGGCAGGAAACGGAAAACGCCGGCGTGCGCCGACGTTTTCCTGTCCCGCGCTGCAGCCGATCAGTACTTCGGCACGCCGTTGTCCACCTCTTCGGACCAGGCGTTGATGCCGCCGGTGATGTTGAAGACCTTGGTGAAGCCAAGCGCGCGGAACTGCTCGGCAGCCTGCGCACTGCGACCACCGTGGTGGCACAGGAAGGCCAGTGCGGTGTCCTTCGGCAGTGCTTCCAGCTCGGCGCGGCCGTTGCCGTCGAACACCTTGAACGGCACGCCGACGGCGGCGATGGCGCGCTCGTCAGCCGGGCGCACGTCCACCAGGATCGCGTTGCCGGCGCGCACCAGGTCGTCGGCGTCGCGCACGCTGATTTCCTGCACCGGCTTGGGTGCATTCGGGTTGTCGATGGCCAGGCCCTTGCCTCGGATGTCGTCCACCCAGTCGATGGTGATGCCTTCGGCGCGGCGCGCGCTGGCCAGGTCGAACTGCACGCGCAGTCCATTGGATTCGGCGGCGATCGCAGCCTCGTCATGCGGAGCGAGCTGGAAGTTGGGCTGGAAGCCTGCATCGATGCTCAGCTGCAGGGCGGCGCCCGGGGCGTCGGCCAGCGCGCCCTTGAGCATCTCCACCGCGGCCGGGGTGACGGTGATGCGCGGCGGGGTGCGGTCCGGCGCGGGCAGGCCCAGCACGCTGCTCAGTTCGCCGCTGGCGGCCATCTGCAGCACGATGTCGCTGCCACCGACCAGTTCGCCGTCGATGTACAGCTGCGGGATGGTCGGCCAGTCGCCGTAGGCCTTGATGCCTTCACGGATTTCCTGGTCGGCCAGCACGTTGACGTGAGCGAACTCGACGCCCAGGTCCTGCAGCGCGCCCACGGCCTTGGCCGAGAAGCCGCACTGCGGCATCGACGGCTGGCCCTTCATGAACAGCACGACGCGGTTGGCGTTGAGGAGGGATTCGATGCGCGAACGCAGGGCAGGATCGAGAGACATGGGAAGTCGGGGGTCCAGTAATTCGAATCTTCGATTCTACCCCTCATGGCATCATGGGGTATGAGCAGCGCAGGAACATTGCATCGCATTCCGCCCCGGCCATGGCGCTGGCTGCCCTGGCTGGTGGCGTCGCAGTTGGGGGTGATCCTGGCCTGGGTGCTGGCGGGATGGCACTGGGGTCTGCCGCTGATGGTGGCCAGCCACGCGCTGTTCATCGTGCCGGTGTTCCTGCCCAACAGTCGCTTCTACACGCCGGTGCTGAGCCGCCTGGCGCAGGCGGACGACGCGGTCTGGCTGACCATCGATGACGGTCCCGGTGCGGACACGCTGGCCGTGCTTGATCTGCTGGATCGGCATCAGGCGCGGGCGACATTCTTCCTGGTGGGCGAGCGGGCGCTGGCCCAGCCGGCGCTGGTGGCCGAGATCCTGCGCCGCGGGCACGATCTGGGCAACCACAGCTTCAGCCATCCGCAGGCGCGCTTCTGGCGGCTGGGACCGAAGGCGATGCGTGCGGAGATCGAAGGCTGCCAGCATGCGCTGCAGGCATTGTCGGGCACGCCGGTGCGCTGGTACCGGTCGGTGGTGGGCATGACCAATCCGTTCGTGGGCCCGGTGCTGCGCCGCCTGGGCCTGGTGCGGGTGGGATGGAGCGCCCGCGGCTTCGATGGTGTCGGCTGTACGCCCGAGCGCGTGCTGGAGCGCCTGCTGCCGGATCTTCGCCCGGGCGCCATCGTGCTGCTGCATGAGGGGGCCGCCCATGGCCACAACCTGGTAATCATCGAACGCGTGCTGCAGGCACTGCATCAGCGTGGATTGAAGGCAACGCTGCCTTCGGTATAGCGCAGCGGCACGCACGGAATCCGCCGGGCCACGCCCGACGTCACCCAGGCCGTTCGGCCACCACCAGCCAGCTGTTGAACGGTGTGCGCCCGTGCAGCGGCCGTGGTGCGGCGACGCGCAATCCCGCTTCGCTCAGTGTCGCCAGCAGGGTCTTCGGCTGGGGATAGTGCCGCGGGCGGGTACCCATCCAGCCCACCAGCCAGGCAAGGCGGTCCGCGACCCGCGTGGTGCGGTCCCGGCCATCACCGGTCGCCAGCGGCGTGCGCAGCAGCAGCCGTCCTCCGGGGGACACCCGCGCGCTTGCGGCACGCAGCAGCGTCTGCTGCGGTCCGGCATCCAGGTACTGCACTACGTCCAGCAGCAGTACATGGCCGACGTGCGACGGCAGCGCAGCCTGCACATCCAGGCATTCGAAGCGCACGGCCGGCAGGCCTTCACCGGCTTGCCGCGCCCGCTCGATCTTGGCGGCGTCCACGTCCACCCCGAGATAGGGCTGGCCGCGCCCGCGCTGGCGCAGCACATGCGCGAACAGGCCCAGTCCGCAACCCAGGTCCAGCACCGGCTGGCCATCCTCGGGCAGCTGTTGCAGCACGCCGTCGTACAACGGATCGCTGCCGAGCTTGCCGCGGGTGTAGTAATAGTCGCGGCGGCTGCCCCAGGCCTGTGCAGGTCGGAACGCCTCGGCGATCGCGCGGGCCTGCGGGGAGGTCAGCGGGGAGCAGGGCAGGGGCGTGCCATTCCGTGGCGTGCCGTCCATCGGGTCAGCCGGCGTCGCCTAGCCGGCGCAGGGCGACCGGCAAGGCACGCTCGCTCCACAATGCATACATGCGCGCGGAGGGGTGCAGACCGTCTTCGGCGATCATCGCCGGGTCGTGACCGTGGACGCGGCTGATGTCGGTGATGTCGACGAAGTCGACGCCGAGGCCACTGCAGACCTGCTCCGCAGCCGCGTTGAACGCGTCGGTTTCGATGCCGATGCGGCCACGGTGTCGGCCGCTGCTGGCGCCGAACGGCGTCACGCCCCAATCGGGAAACGACAGCACCAGCACCCGATCGGTACGGCCGCCGGCAAAACCGATCGCGCGCTGCAGCAGGGCCTGGAACTGCGTGCGGTATTCGTCGAGCGGGCGGCCGCGGTACTGGTTGTTGACCCCGATCAGCAGGCTGACGAAGTCGAACGGCCCCTGCGGGGCGGCCTCGTCGATGCCGGCATCGAGCTCGTCCGTGGTCCAGCCGGTGGTGGCGATGGTCTGCGGATCGGCCAGCGCGACGCCCTGTGCGCGCATCGCGGCGGCCAGCTGATGGGGCCAGCGGCCTTCGACCGCGACGGCCTCACCGATGGTGTAGGAGTCGCCCAGCGCCAGATAGGACAAGCCCACGACTCAGGCCACCGAACGGCGTGGCTTGATCGGTACGACCTTGGTTGCGTCCTCGGCGCGGCGGGCCAGCACGCGGTCGATGCGGGCGAACACATCGCGCATCACCGAGGCCTCCGGCAGCAGGGTTACGCGGAAGTGGTTGCGGTAGGGCACGTTGAAGCTGGAACCGGGCACCACCAGCACGCCCTCGTTGTCCATCAGGTCCAGGGCGAAGGTGTGATCGTCGAAGCCCTTGGCGGCAGCGCCGACCACCGCCGGGAAGGCATACAGCGCGCCGGCGGGGGCCACCAGCGACAGATGCTCGCTGGCCTCGCATGCTTCGATCACCGCGCGGCGGGTTTCGTACAGGCGCCCGCCCGGGGCACACAGTGCCGAAATGGTGTCGGGCCCGTTCACCGCAGCCTCGATGGCGTACTGGCCGGGCACATTGGCGCACAGGCGCAGCGCGCTGAGCAGGTCCATCGCCGCGCGGAAGTCGCCCAGGCGTGCGTCATCGCCGCTGAGGTGCGCCCAACCCACGCGCCAGCCGCAGGCGCGATGCACCTTGCTCAGCCCGCTGAAGGTCAGGCACGGATGGTCGCCCGCCAGCGGTGCGACCGGCTGGAACACCGCCTCGTCATACAGGATCTGATCGTAGATCTCGTCGACCAGCAGCAGCAGGTTGTGCCGGCGCGCGATGTCCACCACGCGTTCAAGCAGTTCGCGCGGGTAGCTGGCGCCACTGGGATTGTTCGGATTGATCAGCACGATCGCGCGGGTGCGCGAGGACACCAGGGTCTCGATCTCGCTCGGGTCCGGCTGGAAGCCGTTCTCGGCGGCGCAACGGTAGTACACCGGCCGGCCGTCGTTGAGGATGGTGGAGGCCGACCACAACGGGTAGTCCGGGGACGGCACCAGCACTTCATCGCCGGGGTTGAGCAGCGCACGCAGCGACAGGTCGATCAGTTCGCTGACGCCGTTGCCGACGAACACACGGTCCGGGTGCGCGTCGGGAGCGCCGCGACGGGTGTAATAGGCAGCGATCGCCTCGCGCGCCACCGGCAGGCCCTGCTGGTGGGTATAGGGATCGGTGCGACCCATGTCGTCGGCGATCGCGCGCTGCAGGTGTTCCGGGGCGCGGAAGCCGAAATTGCCGGGGTTGCCGATGTTGAGCTTGATCAGCTTGCGGCCCTGCGCCTCCAGCTCCCGGGCTCGCCGGGCCAGTTCTCCGCGGATTTCGTAGCGCACTTCGGAAAGGCGCTCGCGGGTGGCCAGGGGCTTGGGCGCGGAGGTTGACATGGTCGGTGAGCCGTCGGATGGCATGGAGGTTCCATGGTAGCGGAATTGCTGCACTGCATGGCAAGGCCCCCAGGGCCCGCCGCTGCTGGGCTGGAGCGGCGTTGGCACGGGTAGAATGGAGGCGATGACCCAGACCCCCGATTTCACCGCCCTGCAGACCATCGGCTGGCCCTGGCCGGGCCCGGCGCAGCAGGCCGACTGGCAGGCCATGATGGCCGAGCACCCGCAGGCCCGCCCGGCCCGGGTGATCGAGCAGCACCGTACGCACTATGTCGTGGCCGACGCCCCGGACGCTGCGATCAAGGCCGAATCGCTGCCGGAATGGCAGCGGCCACGCTTTCCCAGCCATGAGCGGCCGGCGGTCGGCGACTGGGTGCTGCTCGACGGCATCCGCATCGTGGCGCTGCTGCCACGTCGCACCGCGATCAAGCGCGGTGCCGCCGGCGAGCATTATCACCAGCAGGTGATCGCGGCCAACATCGATACGGTGTTCATCGTCTGCGGGCTGGATGCGGACTTCAATCCGCGGCGTATCGAGCGTTACCTGCTGCTGGTGGGCGGCGGTGGTGCCGAACCGGTGGTGGTGCTGACCAAGGCCGACCAGACCGAATACAGCGACGATGCGCTGGCGGTGCTGGAAGAGCTGGAAATGCAGGGGATCGCCCTGCATGCCATCAATGGCCTGGATGCTGGCAGCGTGGCTGTGCTGCAGCCGTGGCTGGGGCCGGGCCGCACCGTGGTGCTGGTGGGCTCCTCCGGCGCCGGCAAATCCACGCTGACCAACACGCTGCTTGGCGAGCAGCGGATGAAGACCAATGCGGTGCGCGCCAACGACTCGCGCGGGCGTCATACCACCACCCATCGTGCGCTGATGCCGTTGCCGACCGGCGCCTGCCTGATCGACACGCCCGGCATGCGCGAGCTCAAGCCGACCGGCGAGGAGACGCTGGCCGAAGGGGGCTTCGCCGATATCGAAGCACTGGCCGAACAGTGCCGCTTCCGCGACTGCTCGCATCACCAGGAGCCCGGTTGTGCGGTACGGGCGGCCATCGACGCGGGTGAGATTGAGGAAAGCCGGCTGCTGAACTACTTCAAGTTGAAGGAAGAAGTGGCGGCCGCCGCCGCCAAGCTGGCCGTGCGCCAGGCCGAGACCGCGCAGGAACGAGGTGGCAGGAAAGGCAAGGGCCAGCAGTTCCGTCCGGCAGGAAAGCCGCGACGTCGTTGATGAGGCAGCCGGCCATGGGCGCGGCTGCATGGAGATTCATCCCGGGATGCAGGGGTAACGCCCTCACTGATGCTGGGCACGCGGTGGACAGCGCACGGCCGGGCAGGGCGCTATAGTCCGCGCATGGAAACGACCGCCGTGCTGGATCGCGAGGTGGCCCACCATGCGGCGCTCGATGCGCGGCTGGTCGAGGCCGTGGGTGGCATCCGCCTGCTGGGCCTGACCAGCTGGCCGGCGACGGTGCAGGCACCGTTCCTGGACAGCGTTGCGCGCGGGCAGCCGCAGTTGCCGAAGGTGGACTACCCGAAGCTGGATTTCAGCGAGGAACGCCGCACCTTGGCAGCCATCGCCGCCGACTGCGACGCGGGGCATCCGTTGGGCCACTACGTGCAGCAGTCCGCGCACAGCTGGGACCTGGCCGCACGCCTGCTGGAAGGCCTGGGTACCGCAGCGGTGGACACCTGTTCGGTGCAGCTGTTCGGCGCCCCCGAACAGCCCTTGCCGGGCAATGGCCCGAGCACGCGCGATGCAGCGCGCCATTTCATCCAGATCGCGGCCGAGCTGGACCATGAACTGCTGGCGCCGGAAGAACAGGTGCCGGTGTCTGCGATCGCGCTGCAACTGCAGCTGCAGAACGATCTGGATGCCTTCTTCGAATCGCGGATCATCCAGGTGCAGCTGGACCCGGAACTGGTGTCCAAGGCGGCCGCCGGGCCGACGCGGATCCGCCTGCGTACCAGTGCGCGCTTCAGCGCCTACGATCGTGCACAGCTGTTCCATCACGAAGCGCTGGTGCATTCGCTGACCGCGTTGAATGGCCGGGAGCAACCGGTGCTGCCCAGCCTGGCCTTGTCCTCACCGCGGGTGACGGCTACCCAGGAAGGGTTGGCCACGTTTGCCGAGCAGATCACCGGCAGCATCGACATCGAGCGCCTGAAGCGGATCAGCCTGCGTACCGAAGCCATCGCGATGGCCCGCGAGGGCGCCGACTTCATCGAGGTGTTCCGCTACTTCTGCGATGCCGGGCAGAACCCGGAAGAGAGCTTCGCATCGGCCCAGCGCGTGTTCCGCGGGGTGCCCCCCGGCGGCGGGCTGGCCTTCACCAAGGACACCGTGTACCTGCGCGGGCTGGTATCGGTGCACACCTTCTTCCGCCACATGCTGGCCGAGGATCGCCTGCAGGTCTGCCGGTGGCTGTTCGCGGGCAAGATGAGCCTGCAGGACGCCATCGCGTTCGCGCCGTTGTTCCAGGCCGGGGTGTTGAAGCCACCACGCTGGCTGCCGCACTGGGTCAGCCGGGCCAATGGCCTGGCCGGCATGCTGGCGTTTTCGCTGTTTGCCAACCGGATACGGATGGACCAGCTTGCGCCGGAGTGACATGCGTTGGCGGATCCTGCATGGGCCTGCCTGCCCGCGCCATGCAGGAACACTCGATGCGCCGCAGCGCCCGCTTCTGACTTAGAACTCTGCCGCCACCGTCATGAACACCTGCCGCGGTGCGCTGGCGTGGATCGCATAGCGCTTGCCTTCCAGGTCGGTCGGCGCGAACGAGCTCAGCTGGCCGGCGTAGCGCTTGTTGGTCAGATTGGTCGCGTTCAACGAGACCCGCACGTTGCGCAGTCCCAGCCCAGGGCCGAAGTCATAGCCGGCACCCGCATCGAAGGTGGTCACGCCCGGCACCGACTGATCGTTGGTGTAGGTGTAATAACGCTTGCCGGTGTACTTGGCACGCAGGCTGGCGAAGAAGCCATCGCGGTTCCAGCTGATTTCGCTGGAGGCCATGCGCTGCGGCGTGTCCACCGTGATCTTGCCGGCCACCGGCACCACCGCGCCGCCGGAGATGTAGTCATCTTCGTAGGTGGTCTTGTTCCAGGACAGCGCGTTGTACCACTGCAGGCCATCGACCGGCTTGAGGATGAAGGTCAGTTCCGCGCCGTGGCTCTTCACCGAGCCGACGTTGATGAAGCGTGTCACGCACTCCGGTCGGGTGCCCACTTCGATGCTGGAGCACGGGTTCAGTGACAGCAGGCGGTTGTCGAACGTGACGTTGTAGGCGGCGATCGAGGCCTGGTACTTCTCGCCGAACGTGCGGAAACCGGCCTCCAGGCTCTTCGACTTTTCCGGTTCCAGGTCGGCGCTGGCAGCGAACGATTCCGGTGCCACCTGCAACGGGCCGCCACTGCCACCACCGACGAAGGCGGCGATGTTCTCGGCGTACGAGGCGAACAGCTCGTTGCTGGCGTTGAGCTTGAAGCCCACGCCCAGCTGCGGCAGCGCCGACTCCTTGGCCGTCAGTGTGCCGGACGCCAGGCGGGTTTCCACGCCCGGGCGGGCCGTGGCACGCATGCGGGTGTTCGGGCTCTTGATGCCGACATCAACGGTCAGGCGCTGGTCGAGGAAGCGCATGCGGTCCTGCACGTAGAACTGCTGCGTGCGGATGTCGTAGTCCTGGTTGAACAGCAGGCGGTCCGGATTCTTCAGGTACAGGTCGTCCAGGAACGGACCGCTGATGTAGTAGAAATTGCGCGACACGTTGTGGTCGTTCTGCTCGTACCACAGGCCGGCTTCCAGCTCGTGGATGCCCGCCGTCCATGACAGCGCTGCGGTCATGCCGTCGCGGTTGATCGTGTAGTTGGTGCTGCGGATGGAGATCGGCAGCATCCGGTCGGTGCCGGGGTAGGACGGCTGGCCCGGCGCCCACCAGTGACCCTGGCCGCGGTTGTCATGGTGGTAGGCCAGCAGTTTCAGGCGGCCCTGCTCGCCCAGGCGAAGGTCGGCATCGATCGAGTACAGGTTGTCATCGCGCAGCGCACGGCTTTGGTAGTACGCATCGTCGATGCTGGTGACGCCGCCACTGTAGGCACACCGCGCCGGATCACGCGTAGCCGGTGCGCAGTAGGCTGCGGCCACCGCGCGGTTCCAGTCCGGCGCATAGATGTTCCAGTCCCAGCCCAGGCCCCGGGCCAGCATGTCCTTGGACAGGTAGGCGTAGTTGGCCTGGCTGGCACGCGAGGTCGCCACGAACGCACCGAAACGATGGTCGCCCACGTTCCACACGGCCTTGGCATTGAACTGGCGGGTGGTCTGGTTCTGGTGCGGCGCAGCCCACATGTCCTGGTCCTGGTGAACGCCGGAGACATACGCAGAGAAGCCGTTGAGGTCGCCCGTATCCACGCGCAGGTATCCACGGCGCTGATTGTCGTCGCCGACGGTGACGCTGGCACGGCCGCCGAACTCGGTGGACGGATCGGCCGAGAAGTACTGGATGGTGCCGCCGAGGTTGCTGGTCGAGGCCACGCCGAGTGAACCGATGCCCTGCGACAGCTCGGCGCCGGCCAGGTTTTCGGCGATCAGCGCACGGGCGATGCTCAGGCCGTTGTAGTTGCCGTAGCTGTTGTCGCCCAGCGGAATGCCATCGAGGGTATAGCCCAGCCGGCTCTTGTCGAATCCGCGCAGGCTGATGGTCTGCGACTCCTCATTGGCGCCGAACGCATCGTTGGACTGCACCGAGACGCCCGGCAGCCGATCGAGGATCTTCTGGCCGCTGGTGCCTGGCGGGAGCACCTGCTTGTCGACGCTGGTGATGCGCTGCACCTGACGGGTCTCGCCCTGGCCGATCACCGAGACGGTATCCAGCGTCTGCGCGCTGGGCGCGGCGTCGGTATCGGCGGCGGAGGCGCTGGCAGCGGCGGAAAGCGCGATCGCTACGGCGATCGTCAGGTGTCGAGTCTGCATGGTGGTCCGTTGCATGGGGGATGGGCACCGGCGTGCGTGCGCGATGCCGCCCCACTATGCGAACGGAACATGAAAGCTTCTTTACGGAACACCCATGCGGGTACGCGCCGCCGCGTTGGCGGCGCACCCAGGGCGGCTCATTAGCCCATGTACAGCCCACCATTGACCGGATAATCGGCGCCGGTCACATACGACGCCTCGTCCGAGGCCAGCCAGGCGCACAGGCCGGCGACTTCTTCCGGACGGCCCAGGCGCCGTACCGGCACCGATGCGGCCAGGCGGTCCAGGACATCCGGGGGGAAACTGCTGATGGCCTGGCTGGCGATGTAGCCCGGCGAGAGCGTGTTGACCGTCACTCCGCGTGACGCTACTTCGGCGGCAAGCGCCCGGCTGAAGCCATGCATGGCGGCCTTGGCGGTGGCGTAGTTCACCTGGCCGATCTGCCCCTTGTGGGCGCTGACCGAACCGATGTTGATGATGCGTCCCCAGCCCCGCGTGGCCATGCCATCGACCACCTGCTTGGTCAGGTTGAAGAGCGCGTTGAGGTTGGAGGCGATCACCGCGTTCCAGTCCTCCACCGTCATCTGCCGGAACAGCAGGTCGCGGCTGCCGCCGGAGTTGTTGACCAGCACGTCCACTTCTCCCACTTCCGCGCGCACTTTGGCGAAGGCGGCGCTGGTCGAGGCCCAGTCGGTGGCATTGCCCTCGGAGGCGATGAAGTCAAAGCCCTGCTCGCGCTGCTCGCGCAGCCAGTTGGCCTTGCGCGGCGAGTTCGGCGCACAGCCGGCAACAACGGTATGGCCGGCGCGGGCCAGGCTCTGGCAGATGGCAGTGCCGACACTGCCCATGCCGCTGGTGACGTAAGCGATGCGAAGAGTCATTGCGGAACGCTCCTTGGTAACGGGATCAGGCGGCGAGGGGATACAGGCCGAACAGCAGGCTGCCGACCATCAACAGCAGCGAGATGGCGATGGCCCACTTCAGGGTGAATTTCTGGTGGTCGGCGAACTCGACCTTGGCCAGGCCCACCAGCAGGTAGGTGGAGGGCACCAGTGGGCTGAGCAGATGCACCGGCTGGCCGGCCAGCGAGGCGCGGGCCATTTCCACCGGCGTGATGCCGTAGTTGCCGGCGGCTTCGGACAGGATCGGCAACACGCCGAAGTAGAACGCGTCGTTGGACATGAAGAAGGTGAACGGCATCGAGGCCACGGCAGTGATCACCGCCAGATAGGGGCCCCACGAATCCGGAATCACCGCCAGGAAGCTGTGCGACATCGCCTCGACCATGCCGGTGTTGTTGAGGATGCCGGTAAAGATGCCCGCCGCGAAGATCAGCGACACCACCGACAGCACGTTGCCGGCGTGGTTGACCACGCGACGGCGCTGCTCGGCCAGGTTCGGGTAGTTGATCACCAGGGCAATGGCGAAGCCGACCATGAACAGCACCGGCATCGGCAGCACGCCGACGATCAGCGCGGTCATCAGGACCAGGGTCAGCACCAGGTTCACCCACAGCAGCTTGGGCCGCTTGATGTCCTCGGCATCCTCAACCGTCGGCAGCGCATTGCTGTCGTCGGACACGCTGCTGTCCATCCAGCTGCCGCCCTTGGGCAGCGTCACCACGCCCAGCCGGCGGCGTTCCTTCAGGCCCAGGTACCACGCCAGCAGCAGCACGCCCGCGCAGGCGATCACCATCGACGGGATCAGCGGCACGAACACATCAGCAGGATCAACGTGCAGTGCGGTGGCGGCGCGTGCGGTCGGGCCGCCCCACGGAGTCAGGTTCATCACGCCACCGGCGAGGATGGTCACGCAGGTCATGTTCAGCGCGTTCATGCCCAGCCGCTGATACAGCGGCAGCATTGCCGAGACCGTGATCATGTACGTGGTCGAGCCATCGCCATCGAGCGAGATCAGCATCGCCAGCACGGCGGTGCCGAGCACGATCTTCATCGGATCGCCCTTGACGAAGCGCAGGATCACCCGCACCAGCGGATCGAACAGTCCCGCGTCGATCATCACGCCGAAGTAGAGGATGGCGAACATCAGCATCACGCCGGTCGGCGCGATCTTCTTGATGCCTTCCAGCATCATTTCGTCGATGCCGGCGCCAAAGCCACCGATCAGCGCGAACAGGATCGGGATAGTGATCAGGGCCACCAGCGGTGACAGCCGCTTGCTCATGATCAAGTACATGAATGTAATGACCATGCCAAAGCCGAGGATGCTCAGCATCATCTGCGGACTCCTTGAGAAAACAGGACGTGGGAAAGGGAGGGGCGGGTGCGGAGGGGGGCGCGGAAGAGGCTCAGAAGTCGTACTGCAGGCGGCCGGTCACGGCGCGCGTGCGGTCCACCGTGATCCCGGCCAGGCGGTCACGGTTGCGGCTTTCGATGACGTTGAGCATGAATCGCAGGTTGTCGCGCAGGTACCAGTTGCCGCCGAGCGTCCAGGCTTCGGTACTGCCGCGGCGCAGGTCGGGAGCGCCGTCGAGGTGCTGCGCGCCCCACATCCGGTCGTAGCGCAGCGCCACTTCAAAGGCACCGGCCTTGTGGCGGATGTCCTTCACCCTGGCGAAGCGGCCGGTCTTGCGGTCGTAGGCGCGGCTCTCGCCGGTAACGAACCAGCTGAGCATGCCGTAGCCGGCCATGACGTCGCCGCGCTGGGCGCCGTCATCGAAGGTCGCACCGCTGAACTCGCCCTGCCATGACAACGGGCCGCGGACCTGGGCGTACTCCAGTGACCACTTGTTGACGTCGGTATCGCGGCCTGCGGAGAAATCGACCAGGGTCAGGCGGCTCTCATCGGACAGATGGCCGGCGGGGCGCGGGCGGATGCGCAGTGCCGGCACACCGTTGGCGCCAGGGTTGTCGTACGCCTCACGGGCCAGCGACAGGCCCAGGTGCAGTACATCGCCGTCGCTGGGCGAGGGCGCCCAGGTCACGCGGCCGCCGGCGGCGCGCCCCTTCACCTGCCAGGCATCGATGCTCTCTAGGCTGTAGACGCTGGCGGCCCAGGTGAAGTCACCCGGATTGGCCTGCCACGAGGCACCCAGCCGGTACAGCGGCGCCAGCGTGGTACCGGCATTGCCGCGCTCCAGGAAGCTGCCGTAGTTGGAGCTGGTGCGGTCATCCAGCGAGAAGTACTGCTTGAACTGGCCGACCGTCAGCTTGCCGGCCTTGCCGAAGCTGCGTGCCAGGTAGACGTCCTTGGCTTCTACACGGTCGCCGGAGAAGTCGGCTTCCATCTTGTAGTCAACCACGAAGAACCTGCCGGAGACATCCAGCCAGGCGCGGCGGATCTCGGTGTCATCCTTGTTCGGCGTACCGCGGTTGTCATTGTCGAACGTGGCGAAGTCCAGGTGCAGGCGACCGCCCAGCGTGGCGGTGACCGGCCGCTCGTCATCAGCGGCAAAGGCCGGCGCAGCCAACGCAGCCAGGGCCATCATGGCGGCGGAACGCGGCCAGGCAAACGTGAATTCCACAAACCCTCCCAGGTGCGCGCCAGGCGCGCGGCAATCGTGGGCACCGGATGGTGCGCGGCCGCAGTCTGGGTCGCGCAAGCTGTCATCCGCCTGTCAGCGGTTTGTGCGTTGCAGCGTAAAAGCGGCCGCTGCGCTTGCCGGGCATGGCCCGGCGCTACCCCCGTGCAGGCTGCCCGGTCGCGCCGGTCCATCCATCCCCCCCCGCGACGCCCGGGTAGCGCCAGGCCACGCCCGGCGGGCAGGCCGGGCGGCATGCGGTAGCATTCGCTTCCCCTCCCACGCTTGTCCCCATGCGCCTGCTGCTGGTTGAAGACAACCCGGATCTGGCCGATGCGATCATCCGTCGCATGCGCCGCAGTGGGCACGCGGTGGATTGGCAGGCCGATGGCCTGGCCGCCGCAAGCGTGCTGCGCTACCAGAGTTTCGATCTGGTGGTGCTGGATATCGGCCTGCCCAAGCTTGATGGGCTACGCGTGCTGGCCGGCATGCGCGAGCGCGGCGACAGCACGCCGGTGCTGATGCTGACCGCGCGCGACGGCATCGAGGACCGCGTGCAGGCGCTGGACGTGGGTGCCGATGATTATCTCGGCAAGCCCTTCGACTTCCGCGAGTTCGAGGCGCGTTGCCGCGTGCTGCTGCGACGGGCCCGCGGCCAGGCCAGTGAGGTGGTGCAGGTGGGCGGCTTCCAGTTCGACAATGCCGCGCATCGGGTCACCCTGGATGGTGAGCCCATCGAGCTGCCCAACCGCGAGTACCGTCTGCTGGAAATCCTGGTCGGCCGGTTGGGCCACGTGGTCGGCAAGGATGAGATCGGCAACGGCCTGTTCGGCTTCGATGACGAGGCTGGGCCGAACGCGATCGAGCTCTATGTCGGCCGCCTGCGCAGGAAGCTCGCCGACGCGCCGCTGCGCATCACGACCGTGCGCGGCGTCGGTTACCTGCTCGAGGCCCGCGACGAAGGCGTGGACAGCGATGGCTGACGCGCGCCCGGCAGCGGCCGCGCCGGGTTCGCTGCGGCGGACCCTGCTGCTGTATCTGGGTGCGCTGCTGGCGGTGTTCGCAGTCGCCCTGCTGTTTGCCGCACGCGACTACGGCCAGCGTGCGGCCAATCGCTCCTACGATCACCTGCTGGCGTCCTCTGCACTGTCCATCGCCGATTCGGTGGCGCTGGCCGATGGCCAATGGCAGGTCGACCTGCCGTACGCGGCGCTCGACCTGCTGGCGATGGCGCCGGAGGACCGGGTGTTCTACCGCGTCGCGGACAGTCGCGGCACGCTGATCACTGGCTACGGCGACCTGCCGGTGCCACCCCGGCGCCCGGGAAGCCAACCGCAGTTCTTCGATGCGCGCTACAGCGGTGAGACCGTGCGCTTTGTGGTGGTGGGCCGCAGCTTCGCTGCTGCGTCCGCGCAGGGCGAGGTGCTGGTGCAGGTCGGCCAGACCCGGCGCGCGCGCGAGGCGGTGGCGCAGGACATGGTCAATCGGTCGCTGCTGGCGATCGGCGTGCTGTCCGGTCTGCTGCTGGCGCTGGTCGCCTTCGGTGTACACCGTGCATTCCGGCCACTGGTGAGGGTGGAACGCGAACTCTCGCGCCGTGAACCGTCGGACCTGAAGCCGCTGGATGCACGTGTGCCCCGTGAGATGGACCAGATGGTGGCGGCGCTGAACCGCTTCATGGAGCGGCTGTCGAGCAGCAACGAGACCCTGCGCGCGTTCATGGCCGAAGCCGCGCACCAGATGCGTACCCCGCTGGCCGCCCTGCGCGCGCAGGCGCAGCTGGCGCTGGATGATGACGACCCGCAGGACATGCGGCGCAGCCTGCAGGCCATCGAGCGCAATGCCACGCACATGAGCCGGCTGCTCAACCAGCTGCTCAGCGATGCCAGCGTGATCCACCGTTCGCATCTGCAGCGGTTCGCGCCGGTGGATCTGGCAGAAACCGTGCACCAGGCATTGCACGATGCGTTGCCGCAGGCCGGTCCCGCGCCGCGCGTGCAGCTGGCCGTCACTTCCGAGCAGGTGCATGTGCACGGCGATGCGCTGCTGCTGCGCGAGGCGATCAAGAACCTGGTCGACAATGCGTTGAAGTATGGCGGCGATGGTCCGCTGCAGATCGCACTGACGGTCGAGGGCGGCCAGGCGGTGCTGACCATTGCCGACCACGGCCCGGGCATCGCCGCGGCCGACGCCGAACGGGTGTTCGAGCGATTCGCCCGTGGCGAAGGCGTGCCATCCGGTGGCGCCGGCCTGGGGCTGGCCATCGTCAAACGCGTGATCGACAGCCATGCAGGCCATATCGACCTCAGCAACCGCCCGCATGGGGGGCTGATCGCCACCATCCGCCTGCCCCGGAGCAACCCATGATCCGCCTGTTTGCCGCCGTCATCGCGCTGCTGCTGGCTCTGCCTGCGCAGGCTGCACCCGGCGATGTGCGCCGTTTCCCCGCACGTGAGACCGCCACTGCCCAGCTGCGCATCCACGGCACCACCGACATCGAGGTGTTCGCGGTGGTGATCGCTGACTACCAGCGGCTGCATCCCGGCACAGAAGTGGTGTACGAGGACATCATCACCCAGGATCTGTACACGCGTTACCTGCAGGACCGCACCAGCCCTGCGTCGCCGGATCTGCTGATCTCCAGCGGCATGGACCTGCAGACCAAGCTGGTCAATGACGGTCATGCCCTGCCACACCGCTCGGCGCAGACCGCGGCGCTGCCGGCCTGGGCACAGTGGCGGGGCGAGGCATTCGGGATCAGCTACGAGCCGGTGGTGATGGTCCACAACACGCGCACATTGCCTGCTGCCAAGGTGCCGCATACACGCCGGCAGCTGCTGGACCTGCTGCGCGCGGAAGGCGCGCCCCTGCGCGGACGGGTGGGCACCTACGACATCGAACGCAGCAGCGTGGGCTACCTGCTGGCCACGCAGGATGCGCAGCGTGGCAGCATTGCCGGTGCGCTGCTCGGGGCGCTCGGCGACAACGAGGTGGTTCGCGAGGAGCGCACCGGGGTGCTGCTGGACAAGGTTGCCAGCGGCCAGCTGTCGCTGGTCTACAACGTGCTCGGCTCGTACGCGCAGGCGCGCATCGATGCCGGCGCGCCACTGGCCATCATCGAGCCGGAGGACTACACGCTGGTGGTGTTGCGCACGGCCGTGATCCCGCGCACCGGTCCGCATCCGGAGGAGGCGCGGCGTTTCCTCGATTACCTGCTGTCGCCGCGTGGCCAGCAGGTGCTGTCGCGCGAGGCGCGGCTGATGCCGATCGTGCGCAGCGATGCCCGGCGCGATGATGCGCCCGGTCGCAGCCGGCGCCCGATCCAGCTTGGGCCGGGACTGCTGGTCTACCTGGACGCGCTCAAGCGGCGCCAGTTCTTCGATGCCTGGCGCAGCAGCGTGGAGCCGGCGGGGCGCTGATGCCCTGGTAGCGCCGGGCCATGCCCGGCGGATGCAGTGCGCTGCCCGTACAATGGCCGCATGAGCGAATACACCATCCTGATCGCCGATGACCACCCGTTGCTGCGTTCGGCGGTGGTGCAGTCATTGCGGCAGAGCCTGCCGCTTGCCCAGGTGCGCGAGGTGGCCAGTGCCGAAGCGCTCGCCGAGGCGCTGGATGCGCATCCTGACGTGGACCTGGTGCTGCTCGACCTGACCATGCCCGGTGCCCACGGTTTCTCCGCGCTGCTGCACGTGCGCGGCTCGCATCCGGACATTCCGGTGGTGATCCTGTCGTCCAACGATCATCCCCGGGTGATCCGGCGCGCGCAGCAGTTCGGCGCAGCTGGTTTCATCCCGAAGTCGGCGCCCGCCGAGACCATTGGCGAGGCGGTGACGGCGGTGCTGGAGGGTGGCCTGTGGTTCCCGGCGATGGCGGCCGAGCGTTCTGAGGCCGATGCACTGCTGGCCAGCCGCCTGGCGCAGCTGACACCGCAGCAGTTCCGGGTGCTGCTGTGCCTGGCCGATGGCCTGCTCAACAAGCAGATTGCCTACACGCTGGGGTTGGCCGAAAACACGGTGAAGGTGCATGTCACCGCGATCCTGAAGAAGCTCGAATGCCACAGCCGCACGCAGGCCGCGGTGCTGGTGAAGGCGCTTGAGCCGGAAGGTGATGCGGGAGCGCCGTGAATCCGTCCCTGGAGGCTTGGCTGCCGCATCCATGCGGCGGACGCCCCCGCGAACCCAACCCGGCCGATCTCTGACAGATTTCGGTGGCCTGCCACCCACGGAAAAGGGAAAAGATCAAAAGCAAAAGCAGCCTGTCCGGCCGCCTTCTGTGGAGCCGAGCATGGGCTCGGCTCTACACGAGCACGCGCGGCGTCGCGACCCGCGTTTGATCTTCTTTTTCTTCCACGTGGGTGGACGAATAAGGAACCTGCCCGGCCTCAACCATGAACTGCGTTACGTGCCACCCGCGAGGGGCTGCGCCGTTGGCTGGAATCACCCGCGATGGCGGATCAGCAACTGGCTCATCAGCGCCCGCAGCGCCGGCGGCTTCACCGGCTTGGCCATCATGCCCCAGCCACGTTCGGCCGCCATTTCGCGCAGTCCTGCGTCGCGCTCGGCGGTCACCAGCACCACCGGCGGCCGTGCCTGCCAGTGCTCGGCCAGCACTTCGTACAGCACCGGCCCGTGATGGTCGCCCATGCGAACGTCCAGCAGCACCAGTTCCGGCACGGATTCCACGCCGGCCAGCTGCAGCGCGGCCTGGGGGCCATCGGCCAGCACCACCTCGCATCCCCAGCGCTCCAGCAGGGCACGGCTGGCTGCGCAGACATGCGGATCATCATCGATCACCCACACGCGGCGGCCGCGCAGCGGATTGTCCGCCGCCGGTTCCTGTGCCAGCGCCGGTGCCTGCGCAACAGCGGGAATCGCGTTGGCATCGCCAAGAGGTACGCCCACTGCGAACACGCTGCCTCGCCCCAGCTGCGAGCGCAGGCGGATCGGATGGCCGAGCAGGCGGCCGATACGGTCGACGATTGCCAGGCCCAGGCCGGCGCCGCGCTGGTGACCATCGTGCAGACGGCGGAATTCCTCGAAGATTTCACCCTGCAGCGCATCAGGAATGCCGGGGCCCTGGTCATGCACTTCAATCCACAACTGGTCTCCGCGCCGGCGGCAGCCGAGCAGCACCCGGCCACGCTCGCTGTAGCGCAGTGCGTTGGACAGGAAATTCTGCAGGATGCGGCGCAGCAGTGCTTCGTCGCTGACCACCACCGCGCGGGTATCCACCCAGTCCACGACCAGCCCGCGTGTCTGCGCGGCGATGCCGAACTCGCGTGCCAGCGTCTGCAGCAGCGGGCCCAGCCGGAACGCATGCACGCGCGTGGGCAGGCTGCCTGACTCCAGTCGCGCGATGTCGAGCAGGCTGTTGAGGATGGCATCCTGCGCGGCCAGTGCGGCATCGATGTGGTCGGTGGTCTGCTGCTGCGCCGGGTCGGTCAGCTTGCCGCGCAGCACGGAGACGAACATGCGCGCGGCGTTCAACGGTTGCAGCAGGTCGTGCACCGCGGATGCGACGAAACGGGTCTTGTAGCGGTTGGCCTGTTCGGCTTCGCGGCGGGCCTCGTCGAGGTCATGGGTGCGCTCGGCCACGCGGTGTTCCAGCGCATCGGCCAGTGACCGCAGTTCGCGTGCAGCGTTCTTGTAGCTGGTGATGTCGGCGTAGCTGGTGACGAAGCCGCCATCAGGCAGCGGATTGCCACGGATCTCCAGAACGGTGCCATCGTCCTTTTCGCTCTCGCGCATGTGCGGGCGGCCACTGCGCAGGTGGTTCAGACGACGCTCGATGGCCTCGTCGATCGGCCCCGGCCCGAGCAGGCCGCGGCGTGCGTTGTAGCGGAACAGCTCTTCGATGGGCCGGCCGACACGGACCAGCCCCGGCGGGAAGCGGAACAGTTCCAGATAGCGGGAATTCCAGGCGACCAGGCGCTGTTCGCGATCAATGATCACCACGCCCTGCGGCAGGTGCTCCAGGCTGCGGCTCAGGCCGCTGTCGGCATCGGTGGCAGCCTGCAGCAATCCGTCCTGGGCGGTGCGCAGTTCCTGTGCATGCTGCTTGAGCAGGGTTTCCAGTTCGCTGCGGCTGCGCTGGCGGTGCCGGGCCAGGCGCCGGCGCTGCTGCACGAACAGCAGCAGGAACCCCAGCGCCAGCCACGCAGCGGCGCCGGCCAGGGCGGCACCGCGTCCGGCGCTGGTGGCGGCACTGGCATCGTGCAGCAGATGCAGGTTCCAGTGTTCGTCGGGCAGTGCGAGGCTCTGCCACAGCATCGCCTGCGGCAGCACCGGGTCGAGCAGGCGCACCATGCGGCCACCATCGGCCAGCACATCCTCGGTACGCACCCGCAGGGGCTGCAACGAGCGGTCGGCATACTGGCGGGCATCAAGCATCTCGCGGCGCTCGTCCGCGCCCAGCGGCCGCAGCAGGCGGTAGCGCCAGGCATCGCGGTTGGACAGGAACACTACGTCATGGTTGTCGCTGGCCAGCACCACGTCGGGGCTGTTCAGCCACTCCTGTTCCAGCGCCGACAGCTCGATCTTGATCACGATCACGCCGATGCGCTGGCCGCGGTCGTCGACGATCGCCTCGGACATGAAATAGCCGGGCACGCCGGTGGTCATGCCGATACCGTAGAAGCGGCCGCGGCCGTGGGCCAGGGCCTGCTGGTAGTAGGGCCGGTAGCTGTAGTCCTCGCCGACGTTGGTGGTCGGCTGGTCCCAGTTGCTGGCCGCGACCGCGACGCCATCGCGGCCGACCAGGGTCAGGGTGGAGGTTCGGGTGACCTGGTTGGCGCGCTGCAGTTTCAGGTTCAGCTGCTGGCGCTCGGCGGGCGAGGGCGGCGTGCGCAGTACGCGCAGCAGGTCCGGGTCCAGTGCCATCACCTGCGGCAGGGTGCCGAAGCGGTCGATACGCTGCTGCAGGCCCTGGCCGTACAGCTGCAGCTGGCGCTGGACCTGCGTGCTCTCGGCAGCCAGGGCGCTGCGCCACGCGTAGTGGCCCGCCGCGATCGCGCACAGCACGGTGCCTCCGGCCAGCGCGAGGAGGGTCAGCAGCAGCATCCTGTGGCGGCCGAGCCAGTACATGGCGGCAGTCTACGCAGTGAGGGCGGGCATGACGTGCATGCCCGCCGGATTCCGCACCGTGGCGCGGATCAGAAGTGCATCTGTGCGCGCAGTTCGAAGATCTCCGGGGTGCTGTGCACACCGCGGCGGCTGGCATCGACCTTGACGTAGTTGGCCTGGAACTTGAAATGGCTGGTCAGGTACCAGTTCGCGCCCAGGGTCAGGTCGTGCTGACGGCCCCCCAGGATGCTGCCGTCGTCCAGATCCAGGCGGCTGTAGCGTGCCACCAGCTCGACCGCGCCGTAGTCGTGGGCGGGCTTGATGTTGGCCACGGCGCCGGCGTTGTACGGACGGGACTCGCCGGTCAGCACCCAGCTGGCCATCGCGTACTGGCCGTGGCCGGTGTAGTCGGGCTTGCCGTCGTTGCGGGTGACAGTGGCCTGCAGCGCTTCGGCCTGCAGCGAGAAGGGGCCACGGATCCAGATGCCTTCCAGGCCGGTGCGGCGGATCTGGTCGGCGGTCACCAGCGCGCCGGAATCCACGTAGCGGATGTCGGTCAGGCCGGCTTCCGGGCGCGCGCGCAACCGTGCGCTGGCCTCGTGATGGACGTCACGGCCATCGCGGTAGCCGCGCGGGTTTTCCTGCGAGTAGGCCAGGCCCAGGTGGATCACATCGCCAGGCGCCTTCACCGGCGTCCACACCGCACGTACCGCCTGCGTGGTGCCGGGGTTGTCGCCCTGCAGGTCCTTGCCGCCGTAGGCACCGGCCTGCAGCAGGTACTGCGGGCGCTCCAGCACCCATTCCACACCGGTGCGGCGGCCGGCGTAGAACGCCTGCACCGGCAGCGCGGTCTCCAGGAAGCTACCGGCGCGCGAGGAGGTGTTGGCATCCAGGCCGACCGGCGTCTTCATGTAGCCGAAGCGGAAGCGGCCGATGTCGCGGCCCACGAAGGCCTTGCTCTCCAGGCGCAGGAACACGTCCAGCCAGGTGTCGGCCTGGAAGTCGTAGTACACCATCGCGTCGTACACGCCCTTCTTCTTCAGCGTGGCGCCGAATTCCTTGCGGCGCACGGCGTCGTCATCGTCCAGGCCACTGCCGGAGGAGAAATCGTTGTAGTCGTAGGCGATGTTGGCGGTGGCCGCCAGCTCGGTGCCGTCGCCGAACGCGTACTTGGTCGGCCAGTTGTCGAAATCGGCAGCGGACGCGAAGGCGGGCAGGGCGGCCAGCGACAGGGCCAGCAGGGTGGGAATGGGGCGCATGTTGGGTGCGGCTCTCTCGGATTGCGTAGGGTCAGGACAACAACGGCCGCCGGGGCCGGAACTTGGGCAGGGACGCCGCGGGCCGTTCAGCCCGCGCCACCGGCCTCCCGGCGCGGTGCGATGCCGGGCCAGTGTAGGCATCCCGGCCACCTGAACCGGGGGGCTAGTACCAATAGGTTATCTGCGTTGGCGTGCCCGGCGCGTACAAAGGCGTCCATTGGTCGCCACCCTGCGCGTGGAGCGAGGGGGGCGGTGACCAGCTTCCACGGTATCGGCTCCCATGCAGTTCCGGGGCCGTACGTGCCTGAAAACGCCCTTCCCCGGAGTCCGCCATGCACATCCCGACCGCTGCCCCGGCGCCTGCAAAGCCGTTGCCGATCTACCGCCAGCTGTACTTCCAGGTGATCGTGGCGATCGTCCTGGGCGCCATCCTCGGCCATTACGAACCCCTGATCGGCGAGAAGATGAAGCCGCTCGGCGATGCCTTCATCAACCTGGTGAAGATGATCATCGCGCCGGTGATCTTCCTGACCATCGTCACCGGCATTGCCGGCATGACCCATCTGCGCACGGTCGGCCGCGTGTTCGCCAAGGCCATGGCCTACTTCCTGTTCTTCTCCACGCTGGCGCTGGTCGTGGGCATGATCGTGGCCCACGTGGTACAGCCTGGCGCGGGCATGAACATCAACCCGGCCGAGCTGGACCAGACCGCGGTGCACAGCTACGTCGAGAAGTCGCATGACCTGACCCTGGTCGGCTTCCTGATGGATGTCATCCCGAAGACGCTGATCAGCGCCTTCGTGGACGGCAACATCCTGCAGGTGCTGTTCGTGGCCGTGCTGTTCGGCATCGCGCTGGCGTCGGTCGGCGAGAAGGGCAAGCCGATCCAGAACTTCCTCGAAGCGCTGGTGGCTCCGGTGTTCAAGCTGGTGCACATGCTGATGAAGGCTGCTCCGATCGGTGCCTTCGGCGCGATCGCATTCACCATCGGCAAGTACGGCGTGGGGTCGTTGATCAACCTGGCCTGGCTGGTCGGTTCGTTCTACATCACCGCCTTCCTGTTCGTGGCGGTCATCCTGGGCGTGGTCTGCCGCCTGTGCGGGTTCTCGGTGTTCAAGCTGGCCCGCTACCTGAAGGCCGAACTGCTGCTGGTGCTGGGTACCTCTTCGTCCGAGTCGGCGCTGCCGTCGCTGATGGAGAAGATGGAGCGGGCCGGCTGCAGCAAGTCGGTGGTGGGCCTGGTGGTCCCCACCGGCTACTCGTTCAACCTGGACGGCACCAACATCTACATGACCCTGGCGGCGCTGTTCATCGCCCAGGCCACCAACACCGAACTGACCCTGGGCCACCAGATCGCGCTGCTGCTGGTCGCCATGCTCAGCTCCAAGGGCGCGGCCGGCGTCACCGGTGCCGGCTTCATCACCCTGGCGGCCACCCTGGCCGTGGTGCCGGAAGTGCCCGTGGCCGGCATGGCGCTGATCCTCGGCGTGGACCGCTTCATGAGCGAATGCCGCTCGCTGACCAACTTCATCGGCAATGCCGTGGCCACGGTGGTGGTCTCGCGCTGGGAAGGCGCACTGGACCGTGACCGCCTGAAGCTGGCGCTGGATGGTCGCGAAAGCGAACTGCCGCCGCCGGTCGATGCCGTGCCGGAGGCACTGCCCGCCAAGGGCTGATCCAGGTGTGTGGTACCGCGGGGGCGGTACCGGTAGGGGGGGGGGCCCCGCGGCGTTTCAAGGCGTCCCATGGCTGTCATGGGCAGCGCCGAAGCTGGTGGCTCCAGGTTGTCGCATACGCCAGGGAATTGTGCGGTCGCAGCATGCCTGCGACAGGATAGCGACAGGTCCGGGCGCCCCAACGGGGGTATGATCCCCTGTCCCTCTTGCCCATTCATGTATCCAACGTCGATGTCCAACGAAGATTTCAAACAGGCCGCCCTCGATTACCACCGGATGTCCCCGCCGGGCAAGATCAAGGTCTCCGCGACCAAGCCGATGCTGACCCAGCGCGACCTGTCGCTGGCGTACTCGCCGGGCGTGGCGTACGCCTGTGAAGCAATCAAGGCCGACCCGCAGCAGGCCAGCGAGCTGACCGCCCGCGGCAACCTGGTGGCGGTGATCTCCAACGGCACCGCGGTGCTGGGCCTGGGCAACATCGGCGCACTGGCCGGCAAGCCGGTGATGGAAGGCAAGGGCGTGCTGTTCCAGAAGTTCGCCGGCATCGATGTGTTCGACATCGAAGTGGACGAAACCGATCCGGACAAGCTGGTCGACATCATCGCCTCGCTGGAGCCGACCTTCGGCGGCATCAACCTGGAAGACATCAAGGCGCCGGAATGCTTCGTGGTCGAGCGCAAGCTGCGCGAGCGCATGAAGATCCCGGTGTTCCATGACGACCAGCACGGTACGGCGATCATCGTCGGCGCGGCGGTGCTGAACGCCATGGCGATCACCGGCAAGAAGATCGAGGAGGTGAAGCTGGCGACCACGGGCATGGGCGCGGCGGGCGTTTCCTGCGTCAACATGCTGGTGCAGCTGGGCCTGAAGCCGGAGAACATCCTGGCGTTCGACCGCGAGGGCGTGATCCACACCGGTCGTACCGATCTGGACCCGGAAAAGCAGCGTTACGCACGCGACACCGACAAGCGCACCCTGGCCGAGATCGTCGACGGCGCGGATATCTTCCTGGGCCTGTCGGCGCCGGGCATCCTCACCGCCGAAATGGTCAAGACCATGGCGCCGGACCCGGTGATCTTCGCACTGGCCAATCCGACCCCGGAAATCATGCCGGAAGTGGCGCGTGCGGCGCGTCCGGACGCGATCATCGGCACCGGCCGTTCGGATTACCCGAACCAGGTCAACAACGTGCTGTGCTTCCCGTACCTGTTCCGCGGTGCGCTGGACGTGGGCGCCACCGCGATCAACGAGGAAATGAAGATCGCCTGCGTGCGCGCCATCGCCGCACTGGCACGCCGCGCCGCGACCGACATGGGCTCGGCCTACGGCGGTGAAACCCCGAGCTTCGGCCGCGAGTACCTGATCCCGCGCCCGTTCGATCGCCGCCTGCTGGTGGAGCTGTCCGCTGCCGTGGCCCAGGCCGCGATGGACTCGGGGGTGGCCGCCCGGCCGATCGCCGACATGGGCGCCTACCGTGACAAGCTGGCCCAGTTCGTCTACCGCACCAGCCTGATGATGAAGCCGGTGTACGACCGTGCACGCACCGACAAGCAGCGCGTGGTCTACGCCGAAGGCGAAGAGGAAGTGGTGCTGCAGGCGGTGCAGAACGTGGTCGATGAAGGGCTCGCACATCCGATCCTGATCGGCCGGCCGGACGTGATCGAAGCGCGCATCGAGCGCCTGGGCCTGCGCCTGAAGGCCGGCGAGCACTTCGAGATCACCAACATCAATGATGATCCGCGCTTCAACGAATACTGGCAGTACTACCACGGGCTGACCGGTCGTCGCGGCGTCACCGTGGCGGCGGCGAAGAACCTGATGCGTTCGCGGCCGACCCTGATTGCCGCGGTGATGGTCGCGCGTGGCGAAGCCGATGCAATGCTGACCGGCATCGTCGGCCGTTTCCACAAGAAGCTGGGTTATGTCCGCAGCGTGCTGCCGCTGGAGCCGAAGGTCACCTCGACCTCGGCGATGACCGGCGTCATCAACCAGCAGGGCGTGTTCTTCTTCGTCGACACGCACGTGCAGGAAGATCCCAGTGCCGAGCAGATCTGCGAGGCGACCCTGCAGGCCGCGTACCGCATGAAGCTGTTCGGCATCGAACCGAAGGTGGCGCTGCTGTCGCACTCCAATTTCGGCAGCCACGATTCCAAGGACGCGCTGAAGATGCGCCAGGTCCGCGAGCTGCTGCTCAAGCGCAATCCGCGCCTGAACGTGGACGGCGAGATGCAGGGCGATACCGCCTGGGACGAGGCGCTGCGCCAGAAACTGCTGCCGGGTTCCACCCTGCAGGGTCGCGCCAACCTGTTCGTGCTGCCCAACCTGGAAGCGGCCAACATCGCCTACAACCTGGTGCGTGTGTTCACCGATGGCGTGGCGATCGGCCCGATCCTGATGGGCGTGAACAAGCCGGTGCACATCCTGACCACCAGCGCGACCTCGCGCCGCATCCTGAACATGACCGCCATCGCTGCGGTCGATGCGCAGATCCGCAAGCAGCTGGAAGCGGAAAAGAAGGCGTAATCCTTCGTCACCGCGATCGGTAGCGCCGGGCCATGCCCGGCGAGCGCGCAGCGCGGCAAATCAGGCATTCCGCCGGGCATGGCCCGGCGCAACCGCTCAGCGCTTGCCGCCTCGTGCCGGTGCCGGCGGCGGGGCATCCGAACGCGGCTTGGCGTACTCGGCCCATAGCGCTGGCAGGCCCTTGCCGGTGTGCTGCTGCCACAGCGCCAGGGTGTACTGGCCGTTGCGCAGGGCCTTGTCCAGCGCCAGTACCAAGCCGGGGTGTCCAGCTTCGGCCCATTTCAGGAAGGCCCCGGTTACCCGGTAGCCGCTTTCCACGCTCTGGCCCTTGCCCACTTTTTCCGGCAGCGCCCAGCCCGCTGCGGCATTGTCCGTGCCGTAGCGGTCGCGGGCGTAGTCGGCGATGCCTTCCACCAGCCAGCCCGGTACCCGCGTGTCGCCGTAGCTCGGGTAGCCCTGCACGATGTGCATCGCCTCGTGGGTCACCAGGTCGATGTCATCGGGGTGCTTCACCAGCCAGCCCGGGTTGATGGTGATGGTGCTCGCCTTGTCCTTCTCGCCCACGTAGGCGACGCCGTCGTAGGCCGGATCGATCACGATGTGCACCTCGGCCGGTGCCGCCGGGTGGAAGTCCGCCCGTTCGCGCAGGTAGGCGGAATAGAACGTATCGACTATGCGGTGGGGTGCGGGTGGGGCCAGCGCACCGGTCGCATCCTGGTAGTGCAACGTGATGCCTTCGCGGGTGAACTGGCCATCGAAGGCCCGGCTCTGCGACGGCTGGGCCAGCGCAATGCCGGGCAGGGTGAATGCAGCAAGTGCAAGGGTCAGCAGGCGAATGCGCATGGGGTCACCGTACAGTGGAGGGGGACAACAGTTCGATCTCAGCCAGCTGCAGGCGTCCCGGCGCAGTTACGCGCAGGCGGTACTCGGCATAGCGTGAGGGCGAGGCGATGCGGAACGGACGGGTCTGCCGCGCAGCACTGAAGTCTTCGCCACGCCGCTGGTCCAGCGTGGTCCAGCGGCCATCGCCGTTACGGGCTTCCAGCGTCCATCCGGCCCCCCGGATCGGCCCTTCGCCGCTGGTCAGCGTATACATCGTCGGCGCGCCATCACCCACGGCGCTCAGCATGAGGGTGGCACCCGCGCCCAGCGGAACGGCCGTGGTCGCATCGTCGTCCAACAGCGCGGGCACGGCGCGGCCATCGGCCAGCGCAGCGCGCGTGCCGCTGCCCAGCAGATCGTGCAGCATCTGCGGTCGCTGGCCCGGTGTGGTCAGCGAACGGGGCACGTCGTCGGCGCCTGTGCCCCAGCGCGAAGGCTGCGGGCCCATCTCGAAGTCCAGCGTCGCGCCCTTGGCGATCACCTCGTGCGGTACCCAGGTCCGGGTCCATGGCGTGCCGTTGATCTTCAGCGACTGGACGTAGACATTCTCCGCGGAGTTCTGCGGCGCGTTGACGGTCAGCACCGCGCCACCCTGCAGTTCCACCCGGGCGTGTCTGAATGCCGGGGAGCCGATCACGTATTCCGGCGCGCCCATCCGCAGTGGATACAGGCCCAGCGAAGCCAGCACGTACCATGCGGAGGTCTCGCCATTGTCCTCATCGCCCGGATAGCCCTGGCCGATCTCGCTGCCCACGTACAGCCGCGACAGGATCTCGCGCACGTGCTGCTGGGTCTTCCAGGGCTGCCCGGCGTACATATACATCCACGGGATATGGTGCGCCGGCTGGTTGCTGTGCGCGTACATGCCCATGCGCACGTCGCGCGCTTCGGTCATCTCATGGATGATGCCGCCGTAGGAGCCTGCAAACGCGGCATCGGCGGTCTCCGGCGTGGCAAAGAAGGCATCGAGCTTGGCGGCCAGCCTGTCGCGGCCACCGTACAGCGCGGCCAGGCCCTCGCCATCGTGCGCGGCGGTGAAGGCGAACGTCCAGCCGTTGGATTCGGTGTAGTCGTGGCCCCACACGCGCGGATCGTAGTCCTTGGCGTCCACGCGCCAGCTGCCGTCGGCCTTGCGGCCCTGGAAGAAGCCGGCGGCAGGGTCGAACAGGGTCGCGTAGCCGGCAGCGCGGTAGCGGAAGTAGTCGGCTTCGGTGCTGTAGCGCTCGCGCTGCGCGGCGGTGGTCGCGCGCTTGGCCAGTGCCTCGGCCATGTTGGCGATGCCGAAGTCGTTCAGCGCGCCTTCCATCGTCCATGACATGCCTTCATGCACGTCGGCACTGGCATAGCCGCGGAACGTCGAGCGGTCCATGCCCTTGCGCCCTACATGGCGATCGGGCGGTACCACGGTGGCATTCTTCAGCGCCGCGGCATAGGCCTCGGCGGGATCGAAACCGCCGACGCCCTTCAGCCATGCGTCGGCGAAGGCCACGTCGGAACTGGTGCCGACCATCAGGTCCGCGTAGCCCGGCGATGACCAGCGGGCGATCCAGCCGCCCGCGCGGTACTGCTCGATGAAACCCTGCACGAGCTGGCCGGCGTCCTCCGGCGTGAACAGTGCGTACGCCGGCCACGTCGTGCGGAACGTATCCCAGAAGCCATTGTTGACGAACACCCGGCCATCGCGCACGCCACTGAAGGTGCGGCTGTCACTGCCATCGGTGTTGTTCTCGCTGGCGCTGGCCTGGTTGGCGTAACGCCACTCGGGGGCGGCAGCGCTGCCGACGTTTTCGTGGCCGGAGTTGGGATACAGGTACAACCGGTAGAGGTTGGAGTACAGCGTGGTCTTCTGGTCGTCCGTGGCATCGCCGATATCGAAGCGGGCCAGGCGCGCATCCCACGCATCCTGGGCGCGGCCGGCCACGCTTTCCAGCGTATCCGTGGCGGAAATCTCCAGAGCAAGGTTGTGCCGCGCCTGTTCGAGCGAGATCAGCGAGGTGGCAATGCGCATGGTGACGCGGCGATCGCTGCCGGCATCGAACTTGATGTAGCCGGTCGGGCGGCCGCTGTCGATGCGTCCGCTGCTGCGCCAGGGCCGGTCGAAGCGGGCCACCACGAACATGCGGCCGGCACCGTTGGACAGGCCGCTGCGCGTGTCGGTGTAGCCGGACAGTGTCTGCGTGGCCGCATCCAGTGTCAGCCCGCCGCGTGCGTCCACATTGTCGAACAGCAGGTTGGCATCACCTTCCGCAGGGAAATCGAAGCGGAAGACCGCGGCGTGGTCCGTCGGCGCGATGGAGGCGGCGATGCCGTTGTCGAAGCGCACGTCGTAGCGGTAGGGGCGCGCGTTCTCGTGCGTGCGGTCGAAGGACAGTGCCCGCTTGCTGCGGTCGGCCTCGGGCACACCGCGGCTGGCCGATGGCATCACCTGGAAGGTCTGGCGGTCGCCCATCCAGGGACTGGGCTGGTGACTCAGCGCGAGCGCCTGCAGCTGCGGGCGGTTGTTCGCATCGTTCTGCTCGTTCCAGCGGTACAGCCAGTTCAGTGCACCGGCATCGGTCACCGGGGTCCAGAAGTTGAAGCCGTGCGGCACCGCCGTGGCCGGGAAATTGTTGCCGCGCGAGAACGTGCCGTTGGCCTGCGTACCGCGGGTGGTCAGCACCCAGTCCGAGACCCGCTGCGGCACCTGCCGCGGCTGCGCATCCAGGCGCACGTCATCGATCCAGCCGGACACCGGCGCACCGTCGGCGCTGGCCACTTCCAGCTCGATGGCGACCACCCGGCGGCCGCGCAGCGCAGGCACATCGCCCAGGCGTACGGCCTTGCGCGCCCACTGCTGCGGATACAGCGTTTTCGAATCGCCCTGCGCACGCGCGCCCACGGCGATGCCGTGCTGATCACGCGCGGAGCTGGCCGATACGCGGCTGCCATCGTCCAGGCGCAGGTCCAGCGAGACGTAGGTGGAGGCCACCGTGTCCTTGTCGACGATCTCCGGCAGCACCAGCCAGGACAGGGTGGTGTCGGCGTCGATGGTCAGGTCCGTGCTGAACAGGTCGCGCCGCGCCGCGCCGCCGTCGGCCTGGTAGTGCAGCGCGCGCAGGCCGCTGTAGCCGGCGTTGCGCTTGGCTGCATACGGCGCCGCCGGACCGGTGCCGATCTGCACCTGCAGCGCGCCGCCGGCCTTGGCCGGTGCGGGCTCACCTGCTTCGAACGAGGTCTGCAGGCCCTGTGCCACTGCGGGCAGGGCGGGCGTGGCGCAGGCCAGGGCCAGGGCGACCGGAAGCAGGGCGCGGCGCGGATCGGACAGGGTCATGCAGGGTCTCCCGGAAGGGCAGGCGGCAGGCAGGACCCGCATCGGCACGTACCACGGCCAGCATCGCGCCCGCCGCCCAGGGGCGGTGGAAAGGAGCGATGCCGGTCCGGTGGGGGCGGGCCATGCGATCGGGTCGTCGGAGTGGTCCCGATCCTGCCTCAGTGCGTTGCCCCCTGACAAGTGCAATTAGTTCGATCCAAATCCGGGAAAAACGTTTCATTTCAAATTATTGACAGAGTGGATTGGATCGATTTAAAAGTGGCCGGGGTCCAGGCCCGGGGAAGGCGGCGTCCTTCCCGTCCCGATCCCAACCCTTCCATCTGTCCCGGAACACCATGCATGCCCTGATCCGGGCGGGCGGCCTGCGCTTGCTGCTGCTGCCCGTCACCACCGTCCATCCACGACCCTCCCGTCCGTCCCCCACCGGCAGGACCGTCATCCGTCTCTGGAGAGCGCTTGATGAAACCGAGGTTGCTGTCGTTGTTGATGTCTTCGCTGCTGCTGTCGCCGCTGGCCGTGCAGGCCCAGTCCTCCAACGCAGGGGAGGGCGCCGATCCGCCGCGTACGCGCGACCTGGATGCGGTCACGGTGACCGGGTCGCTCATTCCGCGCGCGCAGGTGGAGGGCCCCTCACCGGTGACGACCATCACCGCCGAGCAGATCCAGGCGCAGGGTTTCACCACGGTGTTCGATGCGCTGCGCTCGCTGCCGGTCTCCAATGGGTCGGTGCAGGATTCCCAGGGAACCGGCTTCTACACTCCGGGCGCCAAGACCATCAGCCTGTTCGGTCTGGACCCCAGCTACACCCTTACCCTCATCAACGGGCGGCCGATCAACAGCTATCCGCTGGCCTACAACGGCAACACCAGCATCGCCGACATTGCCAACATCCCGCTGGGCATGGTCGAACGCATCGATGTGCTCACCGGTGGCCAGTCCTCGGTGTATGGCTCGTCGGCCGTGGCCGGCGTAGTCAACATCGTGCTGAAAGACCGCGTGGAAGGCACCCATCTGCGCTACCGCGTCGGTGGTTACAGCCAGGGCGGCGGTTCCAGCCAGCGCTTCAGCGCCAGCAGTGGACAGACCTTCGGCAACCTCGATATCAGCTACGGGCTGGAATACATCAACCAGAAGGCGATCTACGCCTTCGACCGCAGCCGCATCGACAGCGTCAACGACAACCCGACCGGGCCGCAGGATCCGTCGCGCAGCTTCCTGCGTATGCGCCAGGGGCCCAACGCCTACATCGACCCGGGCGCGGCCACCTGCGCGCCGCTGTCGAATCTGTTCGGTGGCAGCACCGTGTACGCGCACCGCGACATTTCCGGCGGTGGCTACTACTGCGGCACCCCCGACAACGTCGGCACCGCGTCGCTGTACAACGCCAGCCAGGACGTCAACGCGACCACCTTCCTGCGCTATCACCTCAGCCCGGATACCGAGTTGTACTCGGACATCCTGTTCGGCTTCAGCCGGCCGACCTACAGCGGTGGCAGCCCGTTCTGGAACAAGACCTTCTACAACCGCACCAGCGGCCAGTACGAGCAGTGGCAGCGCATCTACGCGCCCGAGGAAGTCGGCCTGGATGCCAAGGACCAGCGCGTCTACACGCGATCGCTGAACGTCACCGCCGGCGTGCGTGGCGTGCTGGGCAGCTTCGACTACGACGTCTACGTCAACCGTTCCAGCACCGATGTCACCCGCAAATCCACCGACTTCCTCGCCCGGAACGGCGTGGACGATTACTACCTGGGTCCGAGGCTGGGCATGCAGGATGGCTACGAGGTCTACGCCCCGGACCTGTCGCGCCTGTACCAGCCGATCACCCGTGACCAGTACGACAGCTTCAGCGGCCTCAACCGTGCTGCATCCAGCGCGTCGCGCACAGCAGTGACGGCACTGCTGACCCATCGTTCGCTGTTCACCCTGCCGGCCGGCGACGTCGGTTTCGCGCTGATCGCCCAGGGCCAGCGCGAGAAGTTCTTCAACCAGTCGGCCGATCCCGATGCCGGTGTGCTGTTCCGCGGGCAGACCGCCGGCACTTCGGCGCAGGGCCAGCGGGACCTGTACGCGCTGGGTGCGGAACTGCAGGTGCCGATCATCGATACCTTCAGCGCCAATCTGTCCGGCCGCTACGACAAGTACGCCCTGCAGGGCGGTGGCGGCAACGGCAAGGCGACCTGGAAGCTTGGCCTGGAGTACCGGCCGATCGAATCGCTGCTGCTGCGTGGCAGCTACGCCACTGCGTTCCGTTCGCCGGACATGTTCTACCTGTTTTCCCGCGAGAGCAGCGGCTATACCACCAACACCGACCTCTACCAGTGCCGGCAGGCCGGTTACACCTCCGACAACTTCGATGACTGCGAGCAGTCCGGGTTGGCGGTGCTGTCTTCCAGTACCGGCAACCGCGATCTGAAGGACATCACTGCACGCACGTTCACCTATGGTGCGGTGTGGTCGACACTGGACAACGCGCTGACGTTGTCGGTGGACTACAACTCGGTGGTGATCGAGAACGAAGTACGCATCCTCGGTACCGACAGCATCCTCGACACCGAGGCCAACTGCCGGCTGGGCGTATCGGAGAACGGGCAGACCCGCTTCGACATCACCTCGCCCACCTGCCAGCAGGTCCTGGGCCAGGTGCAGCGCAAGCCGGCTACCGATCCGCTCAACCCCAACGGTGTGGACAAGGTGTTCTCCTACCCGATCAACATCGCCAGCCAACGCCAGACTGGTGTGCAGGCAGCGCTGGACTATCGCTGGGGTACCTCCTCGGTGGGCGATTTCACGGTCAACGCGGGCTACTACCGCCCGCTCAAGCACACCACCCAGGACAAGGAAGGCGACCCGGTCTACGACCAGTTGTGCTGCGGCAATTCCAATGAACTGCAGTACCGGGCCACGCTGGGCGTGAACTGGAAGCGCGGGCCGTTCAGCGCCAGTGCGTTCGGCGTGCGCAACGCGCCCACCTGGGACAGCCGTGGCGAGCAGCGCAACATCGGGCCATGGACCACCTGGAACGCCACGGTCGGCTACCGCATCAATGACCTGGCCAGCCTGCTGCTGACGGTCAACAACCTGACCGACGAGATGCCGCCGATCGACCGCAGCAACGGCAACTGGCCGTACTACGACCAGGGCATCTACAACGCCTATGGCCGCTCGGCCTTCCTGGAGCTGTCGCTGGACTTCCAGTAGGCCGGGCGCTGGCAGGTCCCGGCTGTCAGGGGGCGGGGGCCAGGAAAGGACAGGGGCGGCCGGGTCGCCGCCCCAGGTGCTAGAATCGCAGGCCTCGCAATCCGTGCATCGACATCCGCCATGAGCCATACCGCCACCGCGCCCGCCAACGCCGAGAAGCGCTACACCGTGCACCGCAGCGACCTGCCGCTGAGCTGCCCGACCCCGGAGATGGCGCTGTGGAACTCGCATCCGCGGGTCTACCTGGCGATCGAAGACGAACCCAACGGTGAAGCGCAGTGCCCGTACTGCGGTTCCGTGTTCGTACTGGTTGACTGAACGGCCTTCACCGATGCGTCGACTGACCGTGGTGCAGTTGCTGCCGGCGCTGCACTCCGGCGGCGTCGAGCGCTCGACCCTGGAAATCGCGTCGGCACTGGTGGCAGCCGGCCATCGCGCGCTGGTGGTGTCTGCCGGTGGCCGCCTCGTTGAACCGCTGCTGGCCAGCGGTGCCGAGCATCTCACCCTCGATATCGGCCGCAAGTCGCTGCTGACCCTGCGTCATCTGCCGACCCTGCGTCGCCTGTTCGCCGAGGTCGGCGCCGATATCGTGCACGCCCGCTCGCGCCTGCCCGCGTGGCTGGGGCTGTATGCGATCCGGGCGATGCCGCAGGCGCAGCGGCCGCACTGGGTAACCACCGTGCACGGGCTGAACTCGCCCAGCCGCTACAGCGCGGTGATGACCAGCGGCGAGCGCGTGATCTGTGTCTCCAACAGCGTGCGCGAATACGTGCAGCGCCACTATCCGACCGTGCCGGAGGACCACCTGCGGGTGATCCCGCGTGGTGTCGATGTCAGTCAGTTCCCGCGGGTGGCGCGCGGTGATCGCCGGCCGCGCCTGTCGCTGGTGGCGGACTACCCGTGGCTGGCCGGGGTGGACGGGCCGCTGCTGCTGCTGCCGGGCCGTGGCACGCGCCTGAAGGGGCACGCGCACGCGCTGCAGCTGCTGGCCGACGTCCGCGCTGCCGGCGTGCCGGCGCAGCTGTGGATGCTGGGCACCGACGAGCCGGGGCGCGAAGCCTATGTGGCCGACCTGCGCCGCCAGGCCGCCACGCTCGGCATCGCAGACGCGGTCCACATCAGCACGCCGACCGCCCGCATTGCCCAGGCCTATGCCGCCAGCGATCTGGTGCTGCAGCTGTCCGACAAGCCCGAAGCCTTCGGCCGTACCGTGGTGGAAGCACTGTCGGTGGGCCGACCGGTGCTCGGCTGGAACCACGGTGGGGTGGGCGAACTGCTGCAGCAGCTCCAGCCCACCGGTGCGGTGCCGCTGGGAGATGCGCAGGCACTGGGTGAACGTGCGCTGGCCCTTCTGGCGCAGCCGCCATCGTTGCCGGGCCGTATCCCGTTTACCCTGCAGGCCATGCAGCGCGATACCCTCCGTCTCTATGCCGACCTCGCAGGCTGACACCGCAGCCGTCCTGCGCGATGAACGCGCCGGGCGCTGGGCGCCCTGGTGGGTGCTTGCCTACGTGGCGTTGTGGCCGCTGCCAGGCATCGCCGAGACCGTCCTGGGCCTGGGTGCAATCTATGCCGCAGTGCGCATGGTCATCCGCCGCCTGCAGCGCCGGCCGCATCTGCTGAGCCCGGCGGCCTGGGCGCTGACCTCGATCCTGTTCATCGGCTACTGGTTGCCGCAGGCATTTTCCGCATTCGATGCGATCGACCCGTCGGCCTCGTGGACCAAGGCAGCAGCAGGCCTGCGCTACCTGCCCTTCATGTGGCTGGTAGCGATCGCAGTGGCCACGCCGGAGCGGCGCAGACTCACCCTGGGTGGACTGGCGGTGATCACCGGCGCCTGGACGCTGGATGCGCTGGTGCAGGCGGTGGCCGGCACCAGCCCATGGTTCTGGTCGCTGGAGCAGCTCAAACTGGCAATCAGCGGGCGTGCGCTGTGCCCGGCCGATGAAGCGGCGTTGGCCGACCGGCTCAGTGGCGTACTGGGCCCGTGCAACCTGAAATTTGGCCAGGTGCTGGCCAGCCTGTCGCCGTTCCTGCTGCTGCCGCTGGCGCGCCGCTTCGGTGCTGCCGGCTGGCTGCTGGCCGCTGCAGCCCTCGGCAGTGTGTTGCTGCTGGCCGGCTCACGCGCCTCGTGGATCACCTTCGCGCTCGTGCTGGCCTACAGCGGCATGCGCCAGTTCGGCTGGAAGCGGCTGGCGCTGTTGGCGATGGTCGGGGTCCTGGGGGCCGGGGTCCTGGTTGCCAGCGTGCCGCAGCTGCGTGAGCGCGTGCTGCGCACGACGATGGCCTGGGAGGGGGACGAGACGGGCGTCGACCAGGCGTTGTCCGGGCGTGCGCGGATCTGGAGCGCAGCGGCCTGCATGATCGAAGCACATCCGATCAACGGTGTCGGCGCGCGTGGCTTCCGCGATGCGTATCCCGCCTGCGTCGCAGGGGAGGGAACCGCGGTGTGGGGCGCGGAACCGGCCCTGCACGCGCACCAGATCGTGCTGGAGATCCTGGCCGAGACCGGCGTGCTGGGCCTGCTGTTGTGGCTGGCCGCCGTGGCACAGGCCTGGCGGGCGTGGCGCTTCGCACCGACCGCGGCCCGCGAGCGGGCGCGGCCGGCGATGCTGGCGCTGGCGGTCACCGTGTTCCCGCTCAACACCCACCTGGCGTTCTACTCTGCGTTCTGGGGTGGGCTGACCGTGCTGCTGGCGGCGCTGTTCGCCGGCAGCCTGCTGGCGCGTGACGCGGATGACTCACCACGCGTCGGCTGATCGCAGATCCATGACCGTTTGACTGTTTCAGTTCAAGGTGCAAACGTCGCTGCGACGACCCCTGAAGTTGCTGCCCTTGTTGTAGTACCGAGTGCAGGCGTCTAATGCCAATCTTCACCCCTCCCAGCAGTTGGGCGGGGGGCACAGAACAGGAGTCTTGAGATGAAGATCGCTTATGTGGCGACTGCTGCAGCACTCTATATCGCCATACTCTCCATCATCGTGTTCAAGGCAGCCCTGGATCAGGGCAATGTCGTAAACATGATCTTCTCGGCGTCGTCCTTCACGATCCTTCTTTCACTGATCAAGGTGATTGTGGATGACGTGCGACTCCATCGGTCGTCTGGCTATCCCGGGCAGCGCTGATAAAGTTCCTGTGCTGTCTCGGGTCGCCATTCTGTTCCACGGTTATTTGTAGAAGTCGCTGCGCCCGCCGGGCTGGCGCTTGAAGCGGCGATGGATCCACAGGTACTGGTCAGGGGCTTCGCGCACCATCTCTTCGATCGCCTGGTTGACGCGCGCGGTATCGGCTTCCACATCCTCGCTCGGGAAGTTCTCCAGCGGCGCGCCGATCTTCAGGAAGTACTTCCCGCCTTCGCGGCGGTGGAAGTACGGAATGACCGCGCAACCGGTCATCCGCGCCAGCTGGTGGGTGGCGGTGATGGTGGCGGCGGTGTGGCCGAAGAACGGAACGAACACGGTGTCCTTGCCACGCATGTCCTGGTCGGGGGCATACCAGAGGAAGCCGCCCTTCTTCAGGTGGCGCACGGTGGCGCGGATGTCCTCGTTGGCGAACATCGCCTTGGCATAGCGCAGGCGGCCGAACTTCACCGCCCACTCGTACACCGGATTCTTGTGTTTGCGGTACATGCCGGACAGGTCGACGTAGTCGCACAGCAGGCGGCCGCACATCTCCAGGGTCATGAAGTGCCCGGACACCAGCAGCACGCCGCGACCCTCGGCCTGCATCTGCCGCAGGTGCTCCAGCCCTTCGATCTGCACCTGCGGGCGGATGCTGTCGATGCTGCCCCACCAGGCACGGATGCACTCGAACACGCCCACGCCCAGGGCATCGAAGCTGTCGCGAACCAACCGCTTGCGCCAGGCATCGTCCTTTTCCGGGAAACACAGTGCGAGATTGACCTCGGCTGCACGGCGACGGCTGCCGGCCAGGCGCCAGGCGATCGACCCCACCCCGCGACCGAGGGCGCGCTGCAGCATCCACGGCAGGCGGGCGATGGCGAAAGCGCCGTACATGGCGGCGAACATCGGCCAGTTGCGGGGATCGCGCAGTGACGGGCGGACGGCAGTGGAGGCATCGGACATGGCGCCATTCTAGCAATCCGGCTGCGTGTCTTTCCCGGGGGTGTCCCGTATCCTTGCCGCATGCGCAAAGACCCTGTCGAATGGATCCTGCGCGGCCTGTATTCGGTCGTGCTCTACATCCTGCTGCCGATCACCGTGTACCACCTGGTCTGGCGCGGCTTCCGGGTCCGTGAGTATTTCCGCCGCTGGGACGAGCGCTACGCCTCCTATCCCCAGCCCAGCGGCCAGCCACGGGTCTGGCTGCATGCGGTCTCGGTGGGCGAGGTCAACGCCGCCGCGCCGCTGGTCAACGCCCTGCGCCAGCAGCGCCCGGATATCCGCTGGGTCATCACCACCATCACTCCCACCGGCTCCGAGCGCGTGCGCGCGCTGTGGGGCGATGCGCTGGACCACGTCTACCTGCCGTATGACGTGCCCGGCAGCGTCAACCGTTTCCTCGGCCACTTCCAGCCCAGCCTGGCGCTGATCCTGGAAACCGAGCTGTGGCCGAACATGCTGTTCGGCTGCCGTGACCGCGACATTCCGGTCTACATCCTCAATGCCCGCCTGTCGGCCCGTTCGCTGCGTGGCTACCGGCTGCTGGCCGCGCTGATCCGCCGCGCGCTGCGCACGGTGACGTGCGTGGCAGCCCAGTCGCAGGACGACGCAGAGCGCTTCGTGCAGCTGGGGGCGGCGCCTGACCAGGTGCAGGCACTGGGCAACCTCAAATTCGACATCGCCACGCCGGACGTGCAGGCCTTCATCGAACAGTTCCACGCACGGGTGCCGGACACGCGACCGGTCTGGATCGCGGCCAGTACCCATGATGGCGAAGAGCAGGCGGTGATCGAACTGCACCGGCGCCTGCGCCAGCACCATCCGGACCTGCTGCTGCTGTGGGCACCCCGGCATCCCGAGCGCTTCCCGAAGGTGGAGGCGCTGGCGCGCGAGCAGGGCTGGAACGTGGCGACCCGCCGTGCGCAGCAGTGGCCGTCCGCCGATACCGACGCCTTCATCATCGACACCCTCGGTGAACTGATGCCGTTCTATGGCTGTGCGCAGGTCGCCTTCGTCGGCGGCAGCCTGCAGCCGATCGGTGGCCACAACCTGCTGGAGCCGGCGGCGATGGGCACTGCCGCGGTGACCGGTCCGCACCTGCACAATTTCTCGGAGATCTCGCGGCGCATGCGCGAGGCCGGTGCGCTGTTGATCGGCGAAGACGTGCAGGCGGTCGGCGGTCTGCTGCAGCACCTGCTGGAGGATCCGCAGGCCCGCGAGGACATGGCGCACGCTGGATGCACGCTGGTCAGCAATGGGCGCGGCGCGCTGCAGCGGACGCTGGCGCTGGTGGCCCCGCACCTGCCACCGCCCCGCGGCTGAGCCGCACGCGGCGCGCTCGCCGCCGTACTGTCGCGATCAACTGGATTAAGCCTGCTTGACGGCTATCGTTCTGTCGTAGCAGGACCGGTCGCCGACGCCGCAACGTGCCTCGGATCACACCTCGCGGCATGCAGATGCAAATCTGATATCGATTGCCCGCACAGGCTGCCAGCCTGATGTCGACCGTGCTTGGACGGCATCAAGGGAGCTTGAGATGAGCGGCAGCGATGGCCATCGGCTTGGAATGGATCATCTGGGCGTGATCCTGATGACGTTGCTGCTCGGTGGCAGTGTCATCGCACGGGTCGGTCAGTACACGGCGGCGCAGGCGGGGCCGGCCGTCGTGCTCAGTCTGCTGCTCGCAGCCCTCGGTGCGGCGCTGGTGCTGGCACGCCTGTACAGGGTGGTGACGCAGGCGGATATGGCCGATGGCCTGCATGGCCTGCATGGCCTGCATGGCCTGCTGGTGGCCGGCTGGGGGCGGTCGATTGCCCGCGTGCTGTGCCTGGCGTTGTTGCTGGAGTGCACGGCGACGCTGGCGGGTGCGGCGCAGTCCGGGGCTGGCCATCTGCATGCGGCACTGGCGGCGGCGGGCGCATCCAGCGCCGGTACGCTGCCGGTGCAGGTGACAGCCGCTGCAGGCCTGCTGCTGTTGGGAGCCACCACGCTGATGCGACCGGCGCGGACGGTGCTGCTGGTGTGCGCGCTGTTGACCGTGAAGATCGGCATCGGCGTGCTGCTGCTGGCGCTGGCGGCCCGGTATGTGCACTACGCGCACTGGATCCCATGGGTTCCCCCCGCCACTGCACCGTATCGCTTCGGCCTGGGAGGCGTGCTCGCTGCGGCTGTGCCGCTGCTGGGCATCTTTGCCAGCGCCGGCCTGGCACTGGGTGTTCCCGGGGTGCCTGTTGGCGGGCTGGCGCGACGCCCACTGACGATGCTCATGGTGCTCGTCGCGGCGACGCTGATGCTGATCGCGCTGGCCGCACTGCAGGCGGGCCTTGTCGACTATCCAGCGCTGGCCAGCAGCCGGCCCTTGACGGTTGCGCTGCGAAGCCATCCCCAGTTGTCCTGGATGTTGCCGTGGTTGCCGCTGGCAGGCTATGCAGGGTTGGCGGCGCTGCAACTGGTGCTGCTGATGCTGGCGACGCGGCTGGCGCTGCCGCTGTGGCCGCTTGGAAACGAGGGCGACCCACCGGCGGCGTGCGTGGCGACCGTGGCGATCATCCTGTTGGCGACCCTGCTGGCGCTGTGGCTGCCGGCCGGCGTCTTGCCGGCGATGCCGGGGCCGGTGGGACTGCTGGTGGTGGCCGCCTTGTGCCTGGGGGGACTCCAGCGGCGCAGCGAGGTGACGCGCTCGCCTGCCGACGCCGTGCTGGGCATGGCGGCAGCAGCGTTGTGCCTGCTGCCGCTCCTGCGCTAGATCTCATCGCCGCGGCACAAACAGAAAAGCCACCCGGTCGGGTGGCTTTCCGTCAACACAGGCGACGACGACTTACTGGGTGGTCGTGGCGGGATTGCCCGCGTCCTGGGTCAGCAGGCGATTGATGTCCTGCAGTTCGGCCACGTCCAGCGCGCCCAGCGACTGGCTCAGCAGCAGGCGGTTCTGCAGGAAGGTGTAGCGGGCCTGCGCGTAGTCCAGCTGTGCCGAGAACAGGATGCGCTGGTTCTGGATCACGTCCAGCACCGTGCGGGTACCCACTTCCAGGCCGACCTGCGAGGCGTCGTACGCGCTCTGTGCCGAGACGACGGCCAGGCGGCGTGCTTCCACCTCGCTGATGCCCTGCACCAGGGTCTGGTAGGCATTGCGGGTGTTGCGATCCAGCGCGCGCTTCTGCTGTTCGTAGCCATCCTGGGCGATGTCACGCTGGGCCAGCGCCTGGCGCACGCCGGACTGGGTGGCGCCGCCGGCGAAGATCGGCACGCTGAGGGTCAGGCCGATGCTGTTGGTGCGCGCATCCGGGGACAGCGAACCCGAACCGGTGCTGTCGCCCCAGGTCGCGGTCTTGCCCCAGCTGCCGCCCAGCGACAGCGTCGGGTAGTGGGCGCCACGGGCGGCCTGCACGCCGGCCTCGGCCGCGCTGACCTTCAGCTCCTGCGCCTTCAGCGACGGGTTCTGGCTGGTCGCCTGCTGCACCAGTTCATCGATGTTGCCGCGGTTGGCCGGCACTTCGGGACGGAAGTCGGCCGGCAGCCCCTTGAGGTTCAGCACCGGCTGGCCGGTAAGTTCGGTCAGCGCCTGGTAGTTATCGGCCAGGGTGTTCTGCGCGACGATGGTGTTGGCGCGCGCCTGGTCATACTGCGCGCGCGCTTCGTGCACGTCGGTGATCGGCGCCAGGCCCACTTCCAGGCGCTTGTCGGCGAAGTCGAACTGCTTCTTCGCGGCCGCTTCGTTGGTCTGTGCGGCATTCAGCGATTCGATCGCCACCAGCACGTTGAAGTAGGCCGCCGAGGTGCGGACGATCAGGCTGTCGTTGGCCGAATCCAGGGTGAAGTCAGCCGCCTTGCTCAGTTCGCGCTGCGAGCGCAGGTTGTTGATCTGCGTCCAGTTGAACAGGGTCTGCGAACCGTCGATCGTGTAGTTGCGGCGCTTGCTGCTGACCGTGCCGGTATTGGCATCGGCGTTGGCTTCGCTGCGTGTGCGGTTCAGCGTGGCCTGGCCGTTGATCTGCGGAAGCAGGGCAGCGCGCGCCTGCACGGCGCCTTCCTTGTCGTACAGCCGGGTGGATTCGGCGGCCGACAGCTGCGGATCGCCGTTGCGCGCCATCTCGTAGACCTGCAACAGGTCAGCGGCATGGGCAGACAACGGCAGCAGGGCAGTGGCCAGCGCAACAGCGAGGGATCGGCGGATCATTGCGGCTTCCTTGGACTCAGAGGTGGAACTGGGGTGCCGGGGCGGCACCGCGCAGGTAATCGATATCGGTCTCGAACAGGGATTCGGTGCTGCCATCGGCCTTGATCAGAAGCGCTTCCATCGCCGGCGAACGGCCCTGGATCACGAACAGGCGACCACCCGGACGCAGCCACGAGGCGAACTGTGACGGCACCACGTTGACGGCACCAGTGACACAGATCACGTCAAAGCGACGTTCGGTCTGCCACGCCAGCGCGTCAGCCACTTCCACCCGGACGTTGGTACCAAGGCCGGAGGCATCCAGCCGCGCGCGCGCGGCGGTCGCCAGTTCCGGGTCGATCTCCAGGCTCAGCACGTCGCGCGCCAGCGCGCCGATGCAGGCGGCCAGGAAGCCGCTGCCCGTGCCGATCTCCAGCACTTCGTCACCCGGTTGCAGGTCCAGCGCCTGCAGGGTACGGCCCTCGATGACGGGCTTCATCATCTTCTGGCCATTGCCGATCGGCAGTTCAACATCGGCGTAGGCCAGTGCCCGGTGCGCGTCGGCGACAAAGGCCTCGCGCGGCAGGCGGGCCAGGACGTCGAGCACTTTGATGTCCAGCACGTCCCAGGGACGGATCTGCTGTTCCACCATCAGTTCGCGGGCGTGGGCGTAATCAATCGTCATGAGGTTCAAATCCAGCGCAGTGGGCCGGCCATTTTACCGGTGCCGGAGGCCGGCGGCGCGCCCAGAGCATCCGCTGCCGGGGGGCCGGGGTCGCAGTGCCGGAAGTCATCGCGACCACCGGTTCGTTCAGCTTTGCCGTTTCAGCCGGTTCCGGCTCCTCCGGGCGCATAGGCGCGCAGGAAGAAGTCGACGCTGGCCGCCACGTGGGTGACAGGATCGATCTCCACCGATGACAGTGGCATGCCGCACATCATATGCATGTGCACTTCACCCTTGACCAGGGTCAGGAACTGCTGCCCGGCCAGGTGATGGTCGGGAATCTGCAGCTCGCCCCGCTCGCTGCGCGAGCGCAGGAAGTCGGCCAGCGCCTCGCAGGTGCGCTCGGGCCCGGCCTGCCAGAACAGCTCACGCAGGCGTTCGTCGGTCTCCGGGGCCATCATCACCCGTTGGATCGAGATCGCCGCGTCGGAGGTGATCAGCTTGAAGAAGGCCAGGCCGATCCCGATCAGCTGGTCGCGCAGTGGCCCTTCGGCGTCGGCCACGAACAGCGCATCCGGCAGCATCTCGATGCATTTGGACTGCACGGCCTCGGAGAACAGGGTCTCCTTGTCGCCGAAATGGCTGTACACCGTCAGCTTCGACACGCCCGCCTGGGCAGCGATGCTGTCCATGCTCACACCGGTATAGCCCTGTTCGATGAACAGGGTCTTGGCCGCCTCGAGGATCGCCGCGCGCTTGCCAAGATCCTTGGGACGCCCGGGTCCGGCGGCCTTGGCAGCAGGCTTGGCCGACGGCTTGCGGGAAGTGGAAGAACTCATTGCGGTAATACTAGACCAAGCGGTTCGATATTTATACTATACCGGCCAGTTTACTAAATTGGGCCGGACGTTGCGGCTCCCCTGCTGAACTCAGTGTTGTCAGGACGTTGACCGATGAAGATCGTGCGCTGGATGGGCGGTATCGTGTGGGTGGCTGCGCTGGCAGCCTGTTCGGGACAGGAGCAGGCGCCACCGGCGGCCGTGCCGGTGCTGGTGGTGCATCCCGGCGAGCAGGTCGGGCAGGCGCCGGCGGCGTTTCCCGGTACGGTCCGGGCACGCCAGGAGAGCCCGCTGTCGTTCCGCGTCGGCGGCAACCTGATCAAGCGCCATGTGGACGCCGGTCAACGGGTGAAGAAGGGGGACGTGCTGGCCGAGCTGGATGTCGCCGACTTCGCCCTGCAGGCGCGCGCCTCGCAGGCGCAGCTGGCCGCGGCCGAAGCCGATCTGGTACGCGCCCGCGACGATCTCAAGCGCTACCAGGTGCTGGCCGACCAGCAGCTGGTCAGCCGCTCGCAGCTGGATCAGCAGTCTGCCGCGTTCAAGGCCGCGCAGGGCCAGGCCAACGCGGCCCGGGCCAACCTGGACGTGCTGCGCAACCAGGCCGGCTACGCCCAGCTGCGTGCGCCGGCCGATGGTGTGATCGCCAGCCGTGAGGCGGAAGCCGGGCAGGTGGTGGCCGCGGGCCAGACCATCTTCAACCTGGCCGCAGACGGTGGCCGCGAAGTGCTGATCGACCTGCCGGAAGCCACCATCCGCGACTACGCGGTAGGCCAGCCGGTGGAGGTGGAGCTGTGGAACCGCTCGGGGCAGCGCCTGCCCGGCACGATCCGCGAGATCGCCGCCGCCGCCGATCCGCAGGCGCGGACCTACGCAACCCGGGTCAGCCTGCCCGCCGATGCATTGGCCGATGTCGAGCTGGGGCAGAGCGCGCGCGTGTTCAGCAGCGCCGGCCGCCACGGCACCCTGCAGCTGCCGATGGCCGCTCTCCAGCGCGGTGCAGGTGGCGCAACCAGTGTGTGGGTGGTGGACCCGGCCAGCAGCACGTTGAAATCGGTCACCGTCAGCACGGGCGCCTATGGCATCGACGCCGTGCCGGTGCTGTCCGGCGTGGACGCCGACGACTGGGTGGTGGCTGCGGGCGGCCATCTGCTGCGATCCGGCCAGCAGGTCGTGGCGGTGGACCGGCAGAACCGCCCGGTGCTGAAGCCCGCAGCGCCGGCTGCCGCACCGAAGGCGAAGGAGTAAGCCTGTGCGCCGTTTCAATCTATCCGAATGGGCGCTGGGCAACCGCGCGCTGGTGCTGTTCGCCATGCTCGCCTTCGCCCTCATCGGCGCCTGGTCGTACAAGCATCTGGGCCAGTCCGAGGATCCGCCGTTCACCTTCAAGGTGATGGTGGTACGCACGATGTGGCCGGGCGCGACCGCCGAGCAGGTCTCGCGCCAGGTGACCGAGCCGATCGAGAAGGCGCTGCTCAACACCGGGCAGTACGAGTTCATCCGCTCCTACTCGCGCCCGGGCGAGTCGCAGGTGATCTTCGCGGCCAAGGACAGCCTGCGCTCCAAGGCCATTCCGGACCTGTGGTACCAGGTGCGCAAACGCGTGGGCGACATCAAGCCGAACCTGCCGCGCGAAATCGTCGGTCCGTTCTTCAACGATGAGTTCGGCGACACCTTCGGCAACATCTACGCGCTGACCGGGCAGGGCTTCGACTACGCCGTGATGCGTGACTACGCCGATCGCATCCAGCTGGAACTGCAGCGGGTGCCGGACGTGGGCAAGATCGAGCTGCAGGGCCTGCAGGACGAGAAGGTCTGGATCGAGCTGTCCAACACCAAGCTGGCCACGCTGGGCGTGTCGTTGCAGCAGGTGCAGCAGGCGCTGGCCGACCAGAACGCGATCAGCGCCACCAGCTTCTTCGAGACTCCGACCGATCGTGTGCAGCTGCGCGTGACCGGCCAGTTCCAGAGCATCGATGACATCCGTCGCTTCCCGATCCAGGCCGGCGACCGCACCGTGCACCTGGGCGATATCGCCGAGATCAAGCGCGGCTTCGCCGATCCGGCGTCGCCGAAGATGCGCTTCATGGGTGAGGATGCGATCGGCATTGCGGTCGCGATGAAAGACGGTGGCGACATCCTGAAGCTGGGCTCCACGCTGGATGCCGAGTTCGAGCGCCTGCAGAAGACGCTGCCGGCGGGCATGCACCTGCGCAAGGTCTCCGACCAGCCGCATGCGGTGGAAGAGTCGGTGGGTGAGTTCGTGCAGGTGCTGACCGAAGCGGTGGTGATCGTGCTGCTGGTGAGCTTCTTCTCGCTGGGCCTGCGCACGGGCCTGGTGGTGGGCGTGACCATTCCGCTGGTGCTGGCGATGACCGTCTTCGTCATGCACTACTTCGATATCGGCCTGCACAAGATCTCGCTGGGCGCGCTGGTGCTGGCGCTGGGCCTGCTGGTGGACGATGCGATCATCGCGGTGGAGATGATGGCCACCAAGATGGAACAGGGCTACGACCGCCTGCGCGCGGCCAGCTTCGCCTGGGAATCCACGGCGTTCCCGATGCTCACCGGTACGCTGATCACGGCGGCAGGTTTCCTGCCGATCGCCACGGCGGCGTCAAGCACCGGTGAGTACACCCGCTCGCTGTTCCAGGTGGTGACCATCGCACTGGTGGTGTCATGGATTGCGGCGGTGCTGTTCATTCCATACCTGGGTGACAAGATGCTGCCGGATCTGTTCAATCCGCAGCTGCCCAAGCCGGACAGCCTGGCCGGTCGCTGGCGTGCGAAGCGCCTGGCCTGGGCCGATCGCCATCCGGCGCTGCTGCGCTGGGTCGCACCGAAGGAGCATGCACACGACCACGATCCGTACCAGCGGCCGTTCTACACGCGTTTCCGCCGCTTCCTGGACATGTGCCTGCGCCACCGCTGGTGGGTGATCGCAGCAACGGTGGCCCTGTTCGTGTTCTCGTTGCTGATGTTCCGCTTCGTGCCGCAGCAGTTCTTCCCGGATTCGACCCGCCCGGAACTGATGGTGGATATCGAACTGGCTGAAGGCGCGTCGCTGCAGGCCACGCAGGCGCAGGCCAGCAAGCTGGAAAAGCTGCTGAAGGGCCGTGAGGGCATCGCCAACTATGTGGCCTATGTGGGTACCGGTTCGCCGCGCTTCTACCTGCCGCTGGACCAGCAGCTGCCGGCGACCAACTTCTCGCAGTTCGTGGTGCTCACCGAAGACGCCAAGGCGCGCGAGGCCACGCGCGACTGGCTGCTGAAGGACGTGATCCCGCAGTTCCCGGATGTGCAGATGCGCGTGACGCGGCTGGAGAACGGTCCGCCGGTGGGCTACCCGGTGCAGCTGCGGATCTCCGGCGAGCACATCGAGCAGGTGCAGGCGATCGCACGCCAGGTACAGGACAAGGTGCGGGAGAATCCGCATGTGATGAACGTGAACCTGGACTGGAGCGAGCCGAGCAAGGTCGTGCGGCTGGTGCTGGACCAGGACCGTGCGCGCGCGCTGGGCGTGAGCAGTGCGCAGGTGAGCCAGCTGCTGGGCACTTCGCTGTCGGGCATGAGCGTGAGCACCTATCGCGAGGGCAACCGCCTGATCGAGATGCTGCTGCGGGGTCCGGAGAACGAGCGCGTGCAGCTGGGCATGCTGGGCAGCCTGGCCATTCCCACAGCCAATGGCACGTCGGTGACGCTCTCGCAGGTGGCGCGCCTGGAGTACGTGTTCGAGGACGGCATCATCTGGCATCGCAACCGCCTGCCGACCGTGACCGTGCGTGCCGATATCAGTGACGGCAGCCAGGCGCTGGACGTGGTGCAGCAGATCCTGCCGACGCTGGATGGCATCCGCGCTGCACTGCCGAGCGGTTACCTGCTGGAAACCGGCGGAACGGTGGAGGATTCGGCACGTGGCCAGGACTCGATCAAGGCAGGCATGCCGTTGTTCCTGATCGTGGTCGCAACGCTGCTGATGCTGCAGCTGCGCAGCTTCTCGCGTGCCGCGATGGTGCTGGTGACGGCACCGCTGGGCATCATCGGCGCGACCTTGTTCCTGCTGCTGTTCCGTGCACCGTTCGGGTTCGTGGCGCTGCTGGGCACGATCGCGCTGGCCGGCATGATCATGCGCAACTCGATGATCCTGATCGACCAGATCCAGCAGGACATCGATGCCGGGCATGATCGCTGGCATGCGATCATCGACGCGACGGTACGGCGTTTCCGCCCGATCGTGCTGACCGCCCTGGCGGCGGTGCTGGCGATGATTCCGCTGTCGCGCAGCGCGTTCTATGGCTCGATGGCGATTTCGATCATGGGCGGGTTGATCGTGGGTACCGTGCTGACCCTGGTGTTCCTGCCGGCGCTGTATGCGGCGTGGTTCCGGGTGAAGCCGGATGAATCCGGGGCGTAATGCCCCGGGTTCCAGGGCCGCCGCCTCTGGCAGGTGCCAACCCTGGTTGGCACGGCGCGTTGCAGCCACGCATGGCATGGACGGATCTGCTCGCGGGATCTGCTTTCTGTAGAGCCGAGCCATGCTCGGCTGATCTTCGCGCGATGATGGGATGAGTCGAGCATGGCTCGACTCTACAGAAGCATCCATGCATGGCGTGGATCTACTGCAGTTGCAGGCCGCTCCGCAGCAGTGGCACCAGCCACTCCAGGAATACGTGCACGCGCTGTGCCCGATGCTGCCGATGCGGTTGCAGCAGGGTCACCGGCAACGGTTGTGCGACGTGCCGTGGCATCACTTCCACCAACGTGCCGGACTGCAGCTCGTCCTGCACGTCATAGCGCGGAATCTGCAGCAGTCCCAGTCCGGCCACGCAGCAGGCGATCGAGGCTTCGGCGCTGTTCACCCGCACCCAACCCTGCATGGGCAGCGTGCGCAGCTGGGTTCCGTCCTGCCATTCCCACGGTTCCACCCGCGCGGTCGTCGGCGAGGCGTAGTTCACCGCCCGGTGCTGCTGCAGGTCCGCCGGTTGCTGCGGGACGCCGTACGCGCGCAGGTAGGACGGCGCAGCCACGTTGACGAAGTCCAGCGTGCCCAGCGTGCGCGAAACCAGGCTGGAATCGCCCAGCTGGCCGACCCTCAACACCGCATCGCAGCCTTCCTCGATCAGGTTCACTGCGCGGTCGGTCATGCCCAGATCCACCTCCACCTGCGGGTAACGGGCGAAGAAGTCAGGCAGCGCCGGCGCCACGATGCGCCTGCCGATGCGGCTGGGTACGTCGATCCTCAGCAGGCCGACCGGCTGCGCGTCCTCCTGGCGGAACAGCGATTCGGCATCTTCGACCTCGGCGATCAGGCGCAGGCAGCGGGCGTGGAACACATCGCCATCGTGGGTGGTGGAGACGCGTCGCGTCGAGCGTTGCAACAGGCGCGTACCCAGCCGCTGCTCCAGTTCGGCGACCGCCGCCGATACCGTGGAACGGGGCAGTCCGAGCTGGTCGGCGGCGCGGGTGAAGCTGGCGCACTCCACCACCCGGCTGAAGATGCGGAAGCGGTCGATCCGATCCATTGTTCGCTCGATCTGGAAAGTTAAGTCAATGTTGCGGGCTTTATCCGCATTTTCCGCACGATATCGTCATCGGGGCAGGGTTGCCATCCCGGACAGCCCCACTCCGAGACCGAAGCCATGACCGACCACTCCCTCAAGGGCAAGACCGTGCTGATCGCAGGCGGTGCCAAGAACCTCGGTGGCCTGCTCGCCCGCGATTTCGCCGCCCACGGCGCCGGGGCCATCGTCATCCATTACAACAGCGATGCCAGCCAGGCCGACGCCGAAGCGACCGTCGCGGCGGTCCAGGCTGCGGGCAGCAAGGCCGTGGCCCTGCAGGGTGACCTGACCTCCGCTGCCGCCATGGAGCGCCTGTTCGCCGACGCTGTCGCAGCCGTCGGCCGTCCCGATGTCGCCATCAATACCGTCGGCAAGGTCCTGAAGAAGCCGCTGCTGGAGATCAGCGAAGCCGAGTACGACGAGATGAGCGCGGTGAATGCCAAGGCGGCGTTCTTCTTCCTCAAGGAGGCCGGCCGTCACGTCAATGATGGTGGCCGCATCTGCACCCTGGTGACGTCGCTGCTGGGCGCCTACACGCCGTTCTACTCCAGCTATGCAGGTACCAAGGCGCCGGTGGAGCACTTCACCCGCGCGGCATCGAAGGAGTTCGGCGAGCGGGGCATCTCGGTGACCGCGATCGGTCCCGGGCCGATGGACACGCCGTTCTTCTATCCTGCCGAGAGTGCCGATGCGCAGGCGTATCACAAGACCGCGGCGGCGCTGTCCGCGTTCACCCGCACCGGTCTGACCGACATTGCCGACATCGTGCCGTGGATCCGTTTCCTGGTTACCGACGGCTGGTGGATGACCGGGCAGACGGTGCTGGTCAACGGTGGCTACACCACCAAGTAACCGGGCCACGCTGGGCGCGGCTCCACCGCACTGCACCTGTGGCGCCGGGCCATGCCCGGCTCATGCAACAGCCATCGGGCATGGCTCGACGCTACAGGTGCCGCCCGGCGGGTCAGCCCAGCTTCGCCAGTACCGCATCGTGACCGCTCCTGCCGGCGGTGCCGTGAATGAATCCGTAGGTCCTGCCTCGGGCTGGCGTTGGGATGGGAGTGTTTGAAACTTATTGCATGGATCGGGGCACGGCGCCAAGGCATCTTGCGCAGGTATGAATATGAATCGGTTCTGCAGGTGCTGCGCTCGTCAATGTCCCCTTCCTTCAACTCCAGGCGCGGTACGCGCGTCGACGCCGGAACGGCCGTCGACGCGACGTCCCCGTCAACAGCGGTCAGGTGATCCATGCCGATACCGCTGCTGATGACCTCACGGATTCGCCTGGCTGGTCCCGTCGTGTTGACCTGGATGCTGCTGGTTGCTGGGGCGCCAGCGGTGGCCCGGCCGCCCTCGGACGGATGGATACTGGAGCGCACGGACTCAAGGAAGATGGCCCTGGCCGATCTGGCGGCCGTTGTCGAATGCCGTGCCGACCACCGCACAACGATACGCAATCATCTTCTGATCGGCGAGGTGCTGCGGCAGGACCGCGCGCCACTGCCGCGGAAGTACGGCAAGTGGCGGGTGCTTCGTGATGAGTACGGACGCACACTCATCGAACTGCCGAAACCGATCAAAGTGCATGGAGTCAGGTCCAGGACGTTGCTGCTTGATACGTTGATAAAGAGGCTCGTTCTGCCACGCGATGCAGGTGAGAGAATCGTTGCGGAACAGCAGTTGCAGGCGGTGCCCATCGCGTATGCATTCAACAGTGATGAATGGCACCGCAGGCTCCAGCAGCGCACTCCGAGCAACGGCAATGGCCTCACCGCAGATCAGAGGTTGGTGCTGGACCGGCGTGGAAGTGGCCTGTTGAGCATCGGCTGCGAATACATGCATCGTCAGCGCCCGGATTGGGTCAGTGAGCAGGCCTTCCGTGGGAGCGCACCGGCGGAGCGTGAACGGGCTGCGTTGGCGCTGCTGCCGCGGCTGATGAGCTGCGAGGGGACCATTGAAGAGCGCAACTGGCTTGCGACGGTCCTGATCTATCGTCGCTGGGAACCACTGGCGTGGCGACATGACGAGGACGGCCTGGGTACGGAATGGTGGGATCTGCCGCACCCCGTCGACATCGGCGGTTTGAGCGTGCAGCGGCTCTATCGGCGGGATCGCAACTTCCACGTGATACTGGCCCAGGACAGCGCTGCACGGATCGCAAACCGGCTCGGTGCTGCGCAGACCGGGGCGCGCAACGGCAAGGCGGAGTACTCGATCCATCAACCACAGCGCCAGGCCGCAGATGGCTGGCTGGAGCAGAAGCGACTGATGCTGGCCGATATCGGTAATGGCCTGACCGAGCAGGGATGCTACTTCCGGGAGGCGCTGCCCGAGCTGGGAGATCCCGTCTTCGATGGCGCAGGGGGCGGGCGCAGGTAGGGGCAACCAGCACGGCGCATCATGCGATGCCCGGATCGTCCGCGCTGCGGTGGGTGAGCGCTGCAAGGTGCCGGGCTGTGCGCCCGGCACCCGGCGGGTCAGCCCAGCTTCGCCAGCACGGCGTCGGTCGCCGCCGCCGTGCTCACGGCCTGGCCCTTTGCAGCCAGATCAGCAGTGAACACGCCATCATCCAGCACCGCGTGCACGGCCGCCTCCACAGCCGCCGCTTCGGCATCCAGGCCCAGCGAGTGGCGCAGCAGCATGGCCGCGCTGAGGATCGTCGCGTAGGGGTTGGCGATGCCCTTGCCGGCGATGTCCGGTGCCGAACCGTGGATCGGCTCGTAGATGCCGACCGCACCCGGTTCTCCCAGTGATGCCGACGGCAGCAGGCCCAGCGAACCGGCCAGCATCGAGGCCTCGTCGGTGAGGATGTCGCCGAACATGTTTTCGGTCACGATCACGTCGTATTCGCGTGGCTTGGCCAGCAGGTGCATCGCCATCGAATCGACCAGCTGGTGTTCCAGCGCGACGTCCGGGAACTCCTCGCGGCCGATACGGGCGGCGACGTCACGCCACAGGCGGGACGTCTCCAGCACGTTGGCCTTGTCCACCGAGGTCACCTTGCCTCGGCGCTGCTGTGCCAGGCGGAACGCGCTGCGCAGCACGCGCTCGATTTCGGCCACGGTGTAGCGGCAGAGGTCGCTGGCGCTGTCGGCATCGCGGGTCTTGTCGCCGAAGTAGATGCCGCCGGTCAGTTCGCGTACCACCACGAAGTCCACGCCCTTGAGCAGTTCGGCCTTGATCGGCGATGCCCCCAGGGCGGCATCATGGGTACGCACCGGCCGCAGGTTGGCGTACAGGCCCAGCGCCTTGCGGATCGCCAGCAGGCCCTGCTCGGGGCGCACCTTGGCGTTCGGGTCGGACCACTTCGGTCCACCCACTGCACCCAGCAGCACGGCATTCGCGGCCTGGCATGCGGCGAGGGTGGCGGCGGGCAGGGGCTCGCCATGGCGATCGATGGCGATGCCACCGATATCGTGCTCGCTGAACGTGAAGGTGTGGTTGAAGCGTTCGCCGATGGCTTTCAGGACCGCAACCGCAGCGGCGGCCACTTCCGGGCCGATGCCATCACCGGGGAGTACAACGATCTCAGCGTGCATGCTCACTCTCGTAACGTTCGATGTCAGGGACGCGGCCCAGCAGATAACCCAGTTGATCGACGCCTTCCAGCAGACAGGTCTGCGAGAAGCCATCCAGCGGGAAGGAGTAGACCCGGCCATCCGGCGTACGCAGCTCGCGTGCCGCCACGTCGATGGTCAGTTCGTCGTCGGGGCGCTGCATCAGTGCCTGAACGTCGGCTTCGTCCAGGACGATCGGCAGCAGGCCGTTCTTCAGTGAGTTGCCACGGAAGATGTCGGCGATCTCGCTGCTGACGATGGCGCGCAGGCCCAGGTCGGTCAGCGCCCACGGCGCGTGCTCGCGCGAGGAACCACAGCCGAAGTTGCGGCCCGCCAGCAGGATGCTGCGGCCGGCGTTGTGCGGCTGGTTGAAGGCGAAATCGGCCACCGGCGAACCGTCGGACTGCCAGCGCCAGTCATTGAACGCGTTGCGGCCCAGTCCGGCACGCTCGGTGGTGGACAGGAACCGGGCCGGAATGATCTGGTCGGTGTCGATGTTGGTCTGGCGCAGCACGACGCTGGACGAGGTCAAGGTGCGGAAACCGGCCATTACGCCACCTCCTGCGCGAACAGTTCGCGGGTATCGGCCACGTGGCCCTTCACCGCCGCCCAGGCGGCGCTCATCGGCGAGGCCAGCAGTGTGCGCGAGCCCGGCCCCTGGCGGCCCTCGAAATTGCGGTTGCTGGTACTCACTGCCAGTTGGCCGGGGGCGACCAGATCACCATTCATGGCGATGCACATCGAGCAGCCCGGCTCGCGCCATTCGGCACCGGCTGCACGCACGATCTCATCGATGCCCTCCGCTTCGGCCTGGCGCTTGACGATCTCCGAGCCCGGTACCACCAGCATGCGCACGCGCTCGGCGACGCGGCGGCCGCGCAGCACCTGTGCCACTTCGCGCATGTCGCTGAGGCGGCCGTTGGTGCACGAACCGACGAACACGACATCGACCGGCGTGCCGGCCAGTGCCTGGCCGGCCTGGAAGTGCATGTAGTCCAGGCCCTTCTGCGCGGCGGCGTCGTTGGCCGCAGGAATCGGCACATCGACCGCGATGGCGGTGCCGGGATGCGTGCCCCAGGTCAGGGTCGGACGGATGTCGGCTGCATCGATGTGGACTTCGCTGTCGAAGCGCGCGCCTTCATCGCTGCGCAGTTCCTGCCAACGGGCCACGGCCGCCTCGAAATCGGCGCCCTTGGGGCCGCGTGGCGTGTTGGCGACGAAATCGAAGGTGACCTGGTCCGGTGCCACCATGCCCGCGCGCGCGCCGGCCTCGATGGACATGTTGCACAGGGTCATGCGCTGCTCCATGTCCATCGCTTCGATGGTGCTGCCACGGAACTCGATCACATGGCCGGTGCCGCCGTTGACGCCGATCACACCGATGATGTGCAGGACCACGTCCTTCGCGCCGACGCCCGGCGCCAGGGGGCCGTCGACCGTGATTGCCAGCGTCTTCGCCTTCCGCTGCAGCAGGCACTGTGTTGCCAGCACATGACCCACTTCGCTGGTGCCGATGCCGAAGGCCAGCGAGCCGAACGCACCATGGGTGGAGGTATGGCTGTCGCCGCAGACGATGGTCATGCCGGGCTGGGTGAAACCCTGCTCGGGCGCGATGACATGGACGATGCCCCGGTTGTCCGAGCTCATGTCGAACAGTTCGATGCCGTGCTCGCTGCAATTGCGCGCAAGCGTGGCGACCTGCGCCTCGGAGGCGGCGCTGGCGTACGGCAGCCGGCCGTCGGCGGTGGCCGGCAGGGTCGGCGTGGAATGATCCATCGTCGCCTTGGTGCGGTCCGGCCGGCGTGGGCGGAGACCGCGTTCGCGCAGCTCGGTGAACGCCTGCGGCGAGGTCACCTCGTGGATCAGGTGCAGGTCGATGTACAGCACCGCAGGGGCGCTGTCGGATTCGGGAACGACCACGTGGGCGTCCCACAGTTTGTCGTACAGGGTGCGGGGTGCGGAGGTCATGCGGTTGCCTGGCAGAAGTACGATTGAACGAACATCGGGAAATAACGGGAAAGGGTCAAGTCAACGGCGGCGCGCGAGTACGCGCAGGCGCACGTAGTCAGCCAGCGGCTGGCCCGCCGCGTTGCGGGGCAGGTCGGCCAGCAGGGCCGCGGCGGCCTCGCGAACGGTGGCACGGGCCTCGACCGGCAGGTCGTCCAGCAGCGGTGCGGCGAACACCCGCAGCCATCCTGCCACGCCGGTCGGCAGTGCGGTGGGGCGCGGCAGGCATTCGATCAGCTGCACCTGGAAGCCGTGCTGGCGCAGGCGGTCGGCATAGGCGTCGGCGGTCGGGAAATACCACTGGAAACCGCTGGCGCCATGGCCATGCGCAGCACGTGCGGCCTGCACCGCGGCGATGATGGTCGCCACGTTGCCATGGCCACCGAACTCGGCCACGAAGCGGCCGCCGGGACGCAGTGCACGGCGCACGCCTTCCAGCACGGCGTCGGGGTGGCGCATCCAATGCAGCGCGGCGTTGCTGAACACCGCGTCGAACGCGTTGTCGAAGGACAGGGCATGGCCGTCCATCACCTGCGCATCGACGCCGCGCGCGCGCGCGGCGATCACCAGTTCCGGCGACGCGTCCACGCCGTGGATGCGTGCACCGCTCAACGCCAGTTCACTGCTGAGCACCCCATCGCCACAGCCCAGATCGAGGATGTGCTCACCGGCGCGCGGGTCGAGCAGGCGCGACACCGCGCCGCCGAGCAGCGGCACGAAGCCGGCATCGATCGCATAGTCCTGGGCGTTCCACTGCTGGCCCGCCGTAGCGGACGTGGTCGTGTCGAAGGCGCTCATGTCAGGTTTCTCAGGCGGTGGCAGGGGTGGCGGTTTCGCTGACGCTGCTGGCAGCAGCCTGGCGTTGGCGCAGCAGCCGGTTGGCAACGTCCAGCCAGGCCAGCGCGGAGGCTTCGATGATGTCCTTGCTGGTGCCGGTGCCGTCGTATTCGATGCCGTCGTGGCGCACGCTCAGGTTGGCCTCGCCGCGTGCATCGGCACCGATGCCGACGCTGTGCACGTGATAGCTGTCGAGCATCAGCTGCACGCCGGTGGCGGCCGACAACGCGCCGAACAGCGCATCCACCGGGCCATCGCCCTGCGCGGTCTCGGCCACGCGGTTGCCGTCCGGGTCGGACAGCTCGACCAGTGCATTGGCGCGACTGCCGACATCGCTGATGGTCATCGAGGCCAGGCGATAGCCCTGTGCATTGGCGCCGCCCTGCATCAAGGTCTGCAGGTCGGCATCGGTGACCACCCGCTGCTGCTCGCACAGGCCCTTGAACTGTTCGAACACCAGCTTCAGCTCTTCTTCGTCCAGCCAGAAGCCCAGTGCACGCAGGCGCGCTTCGACGGCGGCACGGCCACTGTGGCGGCCCAGCACCATCTGCGAATCCTCCCAGCCCACGTCTTCCGGGCGCATGATTTCGTAGGTGCCGCGATGGCGCAGCATGCCATGCTGGTGGATGCCCGATTCATGGGCGAAGGCATTGGCGCCGACGATGGCCTTGTTGCGCTGCACCGGCATGCCGACCAGGCGCTGCAGCAGCTGCGAGGTGCCGACGATGCGCGGGGTGTTGATCGCGGTGTCCTGCTCGTAGAAGGCCTGGCGCACCTTCAGCGCCATCGCGATTTCTTCCAGTGAGCAGTTGCCGGCGCGTTCACCGATGCCGTTGACGGTGCACTCGACCTGGCGGGCGCCGCCCTCGATGGCGGCCAGGGAGTTGGCCACAGCCAGTCCCAGGTCGTTGTGGCAGTGCGCGCTGAAGATCACGTTGGCGGCATTGGGCACGTCGGCCACGCCGGCAATGACCTGCTGGAACATCGCGCGGATTTCCTCCGGCGTGGTGAAGCCGACGGTGTCGGGCAGGTTGATGGTGGTGGCGCCGGCGGCGATGGCCACGCGCGAGACCTCGATCAGGTAGTCCAGCTCGGTGCGGGTGGCATCTTCGGCCGAGAATTCGACATCGTCGATGTAGGAACGGGCCAGCGATACATGCTTGCGTACCGACTCCAGCACCTGCTCGCGGGTCATCCGCAGCTTGTGCTCGCGGTGCAGCGGGCTGGTCGACAGGAACACGTGCAGGCGCGGGTTGGCCGCAGCTTCCAGGGCACGTGCCGAGGTCTCGATATCGGCCTGCAGGCAGCGCGACAGCACGGCCAGGCTCAGGCCCGGACGGCGCAGTTCGCGGCCGATCAGGGCCATCGCTTCGCGGTCGGACTGCGAGCTGGCCGGGAAGCCGGTCTCGATGATGTCCACGCCCAGTTCGTCCAGCGCACGCGCCATCACCAGCTTCTGCGGTGGGCTCATGCTGCAGCCGGGGGACTGCTCGCCGTCACGCAGGGTGGTGTCGAAGATGCGGATGCGCGGGGTGGTAATTCGTTCGATGGTGGTCACAGGGAGATCTCCTCGACAACAGGTGCAACGGCGTGCAGGGGGGAAGGGGGGGCAGCGGTGGTGGGCGTGACGCCGGTCCGTGCCGGCGGGCGGGGCGTCTCGGCGCGACGCCGGCGCGGCTTGCGCGGCGGGCGTGGGCGGATGTCGGTCAGCAGGCCGGCCAGCACGCCGGCATCGATGTTGCCGCCGGAGACCACGGCGCACTTGCGGCGCCCGGCGATGCGTCGACCGGCAGCCAGTGCCAGCGCGCCCGCGCCTTCGGCGATGATGTGTTCTTCCAGTGCCAGCCGCACCAGCGTTTCACGCAGTTCGGCCTCGCGCACGATCACCACGTCGTCCAGCAGCGAACTGCACAGGCGACGGGTCAGGAAGCCGGGGATCTTCACCCGCACGCCATCGGCCAGCGATGCCACCGGGGCGATCTCGCGGACATCGCCGTGGATCGCACGGGCCATCGAGTCCACGCCTTCCACCTGCGCACCAATCACGCGCACGCCCTGCGACTTGAGCGCCAGGGCGACGCCGGCGGCCAGGCCGCCACCGCCGATCGGTACGATCACCACGTCCGGCGCGTGCGCGGCCAGCTCGATGCCGACCGTCCCCTGGCCGGCGATCACGTCGGCGTCGTCGAAGGCGGACAGGAAGCGATAGCCATGACGCTGCGCCAGTTCGACGGCGAAGGCGCAGGCCTCGTCATAACTGCTGCCGTGCTGGCGTACGGTGGCACCCCAGTGGGCGACACCGGCGATCTTGGTTGCCGGTGCACCGTGCGGCATTACGGTGATCGCGGGGACATCCAGCCGGTAGGCGGCCCAGGCAACGCCCTGGGCGTGATTGCCTGCCGAGGCGCAGATCACCGGGCGGCTGTCACCGCGCTCGCGGCCGGCCAGCAGGGCGTTCAACGCTCCGCGCACCTTGTAGGAGCCGGTCCGCTGCAGATTCTCCAGCTTCAGCCAGGTGCCGAAGCGTTCGGCATGATGCAGTGGCGTGGGCGGCAGGAAGCGGCGCAGGCGCGCCGGCGCGGCCAGGACATCGGCGACGCTTACGTCGCCGACATCACTTTCCTTGCTGGTGTCAGCGGCCGGCATGGGCCACCGGTGCGGTGCGCGCGACCATCGCATGCGGGTACGGGCGGCGAAGAAGACGCCTCCGTACCGGCACCGTGGTCACAACGGTACGGGTGTTCATTGCGATACTCCTTCGATGCTGCTGTCTACCGGCGTCAGCTCCACCGATACGCAGTCGTAGATCTTTTCGATCTGCCGGCACAGCGTCTCCGCCGGTCGCTGGCCGTCCACGACCAGCTGCAGGTGCCAGCGTCCGTCATCGGCGGCGTCCGGAGCACCGCTGATCGAACGCGGCGCGAAGCCACGGCGCTCGGCCATGCCGATCACGCGCAGCAGCGCGCCTTCGGCCGGCTGCAGCACCAGGTCAAGCCGGTATTGCATTGGGAGTCTCCTGGCGGGCATGGGCTGGATTGCTTTCCAGCATGGTGCTGTTGGCGGTGTTCGGCGGCACCAGCGGCCACACGTTGGCGCGGGCGTCGATGGCCACGTGCAGCAGCGCCGGGCCCGGCTCGGCCAGCAGCGCGGCCAGGCCACCTTCGACGTCATCGCGCGAATCGATGCGGCTGGCGGCGATGCCGAACACCTGGGCCAGGGCGACGAAATCCGGGTTGTCGGACAGATCGATCTCGCTGTAGCGCTCGGCGAAGAACAGCTCCTGCCACTGCCGGACCATGCCCAGCGAGCTGTTGTCCAGCAGCACGATCTTCACCGGCAGGCGGCACCGGGCGATGGTCGCCAGCTCCTGCACGTTCATCATGAAGCTGCCATCGCCGGACACCAGCACCACGGTACGCTCCGGGCAGGCAAACTGCGCGCCCATCGCCGCCGGCAGGCCGAAGCCCATCGTGCCCAGCGCGCCGCTGGTCAGATGGTTGCGCGGATGATTGAAACGACAATGCTGGGCCACCCACATCTGGTGCTGGCCGACGTCGCAGGCAATCACCGTGTCGGCGGGTGCCAGTTCGCTCAGGCGCTTCAGCAGCGCCGGTGCGTAGATGTGCTGCCCTGGCGCGTCGTAGCGGGCGGCGAAGCGGTCGCGATGCTGCGCACAGCGGCTGCGCCATGCGTCCTGATGGGCCCTGGGGGAGGGGAAGGCCGCATGCAGGGCACGGATGGCGTGGCCGACATTGCCGGGCACGGCGACGTCGGCGCTGCGCAGCTTGGAGATCTCGTACGCATCGGCATCGATATGGACCACGCGCGCGAACGGAGCGAACTCCGCCAGCTTGCCGGTGGCGCGATCATCGAAGCGTGCGCCCAGCACCAGCAGCAGATCGCTTTCCTGCACCGCCATGTTGGCAGCGCGGGTGCCGTGCATGCCCAGCATGCCCAGCGACTGCGGATGGTGTGCCGGCAGAGCACCCAGTCCACGCAGGGTCATCACCGTGGGAATGCCACTGGCCTCGATGAAATCGCGCAGGTCCTGCACTGCATCGCCCAGTGCGATGCCACCGCCGGCATACACCACCGGCTTCTCCGCCGCCGCCAGCGCTGCGATGGCGGCGGCAATGGCGTCGTCGGTGGCTGCCGGCGGTGGTTCGACGCTGCTCGGCACATGCACCGGCAGGTGACTGGCATCGGCCACCTGCACGTCCTTGGGCAGGTCGATCAGCACCGGGCCGGGACGTCCTTCGCGGGCAATGCGGAAGGCATCGGCGACCACGCGGGGCAGGTCATCGACGCTGCGTACCAGCCAGCTGTGCTTGACGATCGGCATGGTCAGGCCGAACACATCCAGCTCCTGGAAGGCGTCGGTACCCAGCAGGGGCGTACCGACCTGGCCGGTGATGCAGACCATCGGCACCGAGTCCAGCATCGCATCGGCGATACCGGTGACCAGGTTCGATGCGCCGGGGCCGGAGGTGGCCACGCAGACGCCCACTTGGCCGCTGGCGCGTGCGAAACCGTTGGCGGCCAGCGCCGCGCCCTGCTCGTGCCGCACCAGGATGTGCTTCAACGACGAATCCACCAGCGCGTCGTAGAACGGCATGATGGTGCCGCCGGGATAGCCGAACAGCGTGCGGACGCCTTCGGCCTCCAGTGCCTGGGTCAGCCAGCGCGCCCCGTTGGGTGGCGCGCTGCGGTGTGTGGAAGAGTTCATGGGGGACCTTGCAAGCGGGTGGGGGAGGGCCGCGTGGTTACGCGGCCTGTCCTTGCAACCAGACCATCTTGGCGCGCAGTTCCTTGCCTACCTTCTCGATCGGATGCTCCAGGTCGGCCTGCTTGAACCGGTTGTAGTTCGGCAGGCCCGCTTCGTACTCGGCCACCCAGTTCTTGGTGAAGGTGCCGTCCTGGATGTCCTTCAGTACTTCCTTCATGCGCTCCTTGGTGCCGGCATCGATCACCCGCGGGCCGCTGACGTAGTCGCCGTACTGCGCGGTTTCGGAGATGAATTCCAGCATGCGCGAGATGCCGCCTTCGTAGAACAGGTCCACGATCAGCTTCAGTTCGTGCAGCACTTCGTAATAGGCGATCTCGGGCTGGTAGCCGGCTTCCACCAGGGTCTCGAAACCGGCCTGTACCAGCGCCGAGGCGCCACCGCACAGCACCGCCTGCTCACCGAACAGGTCGGTCTCGGTTTCTTCCTTGAAGGTGGTCTGGATCAGATTGGCGCGGGCGCCACCGAGACCGGTCGCATAGGCCTGCGCATGCTGCGCGGCCTGGCCGCTGGTGTCCTGGTAGACCGCCCAGATGCACGGAACGCCACGGCCGATCTCGTACTCGCGACGCACCAGCGCGCCCGGGCCCTTCGGTGCGACCAGGACCACGTCCAGGTCGGCGCGCGGCTCGATCATGCCGTAGTGGACATTGAGGCCGTGGGCGAACAGCAGGCACGCGCCCTGCTTCATGTTGGGCGCCAGCACGTCGTTGTAGAGCTTCTTCTGCACCATGTCCGGAGTCAGCACGGCGACCAGGTCGGCATCCTTCACCGCATCGGCGGGAGCCACGACGGTGAAGCCATCGGCCTGGGCCTTGGCTTCGGTCGGGCCGCCCGGCCGCAGGCCTACCACCACATCGAAGCCGGATTCGCGCAGGTTCAGTGCGTGGGCGCGGCCCTGGCTGCCGTAGCCGATGACGGCGATCTTGGTCTGGGGCAGGTCGTTGGTGCTCATGGGGGAGGTTCCTTGCGGTGGGAAGAAAAAAGAACGGCCGGTCGTCGAAGCGACGTACCGGCCGGTCAGGGGAAAGCGGTGGAGGAGGGGCCGCGCATCGCACAGGAACGGCCGCCACGAGGCATCGTGGTGCAGCAGGTCCGGGTTTTGCAGAAGGCGGTGGTCATGGTGGTTGCGTCTGAAACCAGGTCTTGAAATGAAAAAACCCGCACCTGGGCGGGTGCGGGTTTTTGATCGAGTTCCGGTGTGTTCTATCTGCTTACACGCTGGCTCGTCCCGCACCTGTTGGTTGGGTAATAAGTACGAGCACAAGAATCGAACGCAGCGACGCGGCGCCGATGTCGGCGGCTTCGATGTGGGTTCGCGGTGGTGTGTTGTGTTGCAGCATGTGATCGAGAGAAACACAGCTGTTTTGACGATGTCAACCCTTGTCGGCGTGATTCCAGGCACTTTCCGCTGCGTCCAGCGGAATCGCTTGTGGCGCAAGGATGGTTGCCGCTGAAAGTGTTTCGGTGAACCCGAATTCACTCCTTTCACCAAGGTTTTTGCGCGGATTTTGGGGGTTCTGCCCGCCGGGCATGACCCGGTGCCGGCAGCGGTCGCCGCGGCCGCCTCGCCCCATGACCTCTGCCCGATACCGCGTGAAGGCCGCAGCGGCGATGATCGGTGCTACCACCCTTCCATCGGAACCCGACTGTGTCCCGACGCCTTGCCCGTTCCCTGCTGGCTGCCGCCGTCCTGGCGGCCATGCCCGCGCTTTCCCTCGCTGCCGACCGCATCACCGGCCACACCTTCGCCACCCGCTCGGAAGTCATCGCGCCTCACGCCATGGCGGCCACTTCGCAGCCACTGGCCACCCAGATCGCACTGGACGTGATGAAATCCGGCGGCTCGGCGGTCGATGCCGCCATCGCCGCCAATGCTGCGCTGGGCCTGATGGAGCCGACCGGCAATGGCATCGGTGGCGATCTGTTCGCCATCGTCTGGGACCCGAAGACACAGAAGCTGTACGGCTACAACGGGTCCGGCCGCTCGCCGAAGTCGCTGACCCTGGCCGAGTTCCAGCGCCGCGGCCTGAAGGAGATCCCGGCGACCGGGCCGTTGCCGGTCTCCGTGCCGGGTGCCGTCGATGGCTGGTTCGCCCTGCATGGCCGCTTTGGCCGCAAGCCCATGGCCGACAATCTTGCGCCCGCCATCCGCTACGCGCGCGAAGGCCACCCGGTGGCCGAGGTGATCGCCTATTACTGGGATCGTTCCGTGCCACGGCTGTCGCAGTATCCCGGCTTCAAGGAACAGTTCACGGTCAACGGGCATGCCCCGCGCAAGGGCGAGATGTGGAAGAACCCGAACCTGGCCGATACGTTGCAGAAGGTGGCCGACGGCGGCCGGGATGCCTTCTACAAGGGCGAGATCGCCCACACCATCGGCGATTACTTCAAGGCCAATGGTGGCTACCTGAGCTACCAGGACATGGCCGACCACCACGGCGAGTGGGTCGAGCCGGTCAGCAGCAACTATCGCGGTTACGACGTATGGGAGTTGCCGCCGAACAGCCAGGGCATCGCCGCGCTGCAGATTCTCAACGTACTTGAAGGCTACGACTTCTCGAAGATTCCATTCGGCTCGCCCGAGCACGTGCATCTGTTCGTGGAGGCCAAGAAGCTGGCCTTCGCCGATCGTGCGCGCTTCTACGCCGACATGGCCTTCCAGCCCGCACCGGTCCAGAAGCTGATTTCCAAGGAGTATGCCGCTCAGCGGCGTGCACTGATTTCCATGGACAAGGCGTTGAAGGAAGTGCAGCCGGGCACGCCGAAGCAGCTGGAGGAGGGCGATACGATCTACATGACCGTGGCCGATGCTGACGGCATGATGGTGTCGCTGATCCAGTCGAACTACCGCGGGATGGGCAGCGGCATGGCGCCCCCGGGGCTCGGTTTCATCCTGCAGGACCGCGGCGAGATGTTCGTGCTGCAGAAGAACCATCCGAATGGCTACGCACCGGGCAAGCGCCCGTTCCAGACCATCATTCCGGCGTTCATCACCAAGGATGGAAAGCCCTATGCCAGTTTCGGCGTGATGGGCGGTGCGATGCAGCCGCAGGGCCACGCGCAGATCGTGATGAACCTGGTGGACTTCGGCATGAACCTGCAGGAGGCCGGAGATGCGCCGCGTATCCAGCATGAAGGTTCCACGGAGCCGACCGGTCAGGCCACGGCGATGACCGATGGGGGGGAGGTGAACCTGGAGACGGGCTTCCCGTACGAAACGGTGCGCGCGCTGATGCGCAAGGGGCATCGCATCGTGTTCGCCGACGGTCCGTACGGCGGGTATCAGGCGATCATGCGGGATCCGGACACGGGCGTGTACTACGGCGCGTCGGAGAGTCGGAAGGATGGGCAGGCGGCGGGGTATTGAGGTCCCGGCCACCGGGCTGAGCCCCCTCGCGGCTGATCGCCAGAGCCGATCATGGATTGGGGGGGGGGGGGGGGGGGGGGGGGGGGGGGGGGGGGGGGGGGGGGGGGGGGGGGGGGGGGGGGGGGGGGGGGGGGGGGGGGCGGCGCGCGGCGGCCCCCCGCCG